>JBCBPQ010000291.1:0-8707 GCA_039820645.1 Cyanobacteria bacterium J06633_8
ATTACCAGAAAAAGATATTAATACAGGATGGTTTGAAACGATAAAAGACCTTATTCCACATATGGAAGATGACAAATTACTAACAGCACAACAAGAAGCGCTTGAACAATATAGGGCTGAAGTTGATTTATCAAAAAGCAACATCCCCATTTATATCCAGCGTATAGGGAGGGGTGCAAATAGACCGATAGCAGGTTGGAACACAATACCAACAATTACCCGGTCAATTTTTACAGACCAAAATGACGCGAATAGAAATAAATTTGCAAATATTGTAACTGGCTCACCTTCCTATCCTGTTGTAAAAAATGTAAGTATTCGTGCTATGGCACGTTTACAAGGTTTTCCCGACTGGTATCAGTTTGACGAGAATACCTCCGTAGCTGGTTCTAGTATCGGTTATAGCGTGCCACCTATCCCATTTTCTAAAATTCTTACAGATTTACTTCCAGTGGCAAGCAGACAAGTAGAAAGACACGAATTTGATTTTTATCAGTCTCCCGTATGGTACGCAATCGAGTTATTAAAACACCAGCACATTGAAGGAACAGTATTAGAGCCATGTGTAGGGGATGGGGCGATAGCGGATATTCTGGATTTATCCCCATTGATAAGAGATATCTTTACAAACGATATCGATTCTAAGAGGTGTACTAATTCTCACCTTGATGCAACCGACCCCCTTAATTGGGTCAATATGCCCGTCACTGATTGGGTGATAACCAATCCCCCTTATAGCGACAGTGCAGCACCAATTATTCAAAATGCTTTCAATCATGCGCGTATTGGTGTGGCTGTCTTTGTAAGGCTTTCATTTTTAGAGCCATGTAGCGATCGCGCTGATTTTCTCAAAAAACACCCACCAACTAAAATACTTTACCTTCCCCGCTTCTGTTTCAGAAAAGACAAAAACCGCAAGTGGTCAACCGATAGCGCTACTATAGTTTGCTTGATATGGGATAAAACCGCTCAGTGTTCCGAAAATATAATCATCCCCGAATCTAATATTGATTTATTTTACAAAAACCCCGACCAACAACCATCAGCTAAAGAAATTACACAGGTTTTTGAAAATAAAATATATCGCAGGTTGACAACGTATAAACCTTGCGATAATATAAATATCAAAGTAGCTGCATATCAAGCTACTGACAGCAATCAATCAACAGAGAATAACCGAGGTAACACAGAGATGACCACTACTTTATTTGCTGAACAAATCAGCGTTTTACAACAACAAATTAACGCAATGCAAGAACAATTGAGCGCAATGCAGCAGTTTGACGATAAAAGCAAAGACCTGAAAAACTTATTAACTGATTGCATGGAAACAGCTAAAGAGCTTGGTGTGGAATCGCAACTACAAGAAGAAATGACAAAAATTGTTTGGGGTGATGATTTTGCAAATAAGATTGCTTATGTAGATGCTGTTTCCAGCGACCCCAGCGTTTTAGAAACAGCCACACAACCCGAAAATACATCAAAACAAACTGAAATACCAGACGGGTTAAGCGTTAGAGAATTCGGTGCTGTAAAAAAACAAGTAAAAGAAAAGCTGAATCTGAGCAAGAAAGCTAGAAACAATGCTCTAAAAGATGCGATTTTAGAAAAAATTGCAAATACCAGTTATGACAACGAAGCTTTATTGTCAGAACTTCAGTCTATAAACGTTGATAATGATAAAATCTGGATTCTAGCTAAAACCATTCTTAAAGATATGGAACAGCCCCCCACAACACCTACAAAACCCACTGAAACCGCACCTGAACCAAAACCAATAGCAAAAGAAATACCCGAAGTCATAGCAGAAGCAGAACCACAGACTGTTACCAATACGGCGATTGTTAATGAGAATAAAATCAGCGATAATAATAAATATGATGTTCAGGACGCTAAAATAATAGAAGGATATACACCCAAGATATCTGAATATGGACAAAAGCTTGTAAAAGAAGCAGAGCAGAAAGTAGCAGCAGAAAAAGCGCCGCAAGAAGTAGAGAACATCAATTCAGAGCCTCAACAGCAAGAAGTAGAAACAGTTGCGACCCAAGCCCCAGAGCCTAAGCAAGAGCCTGTTAAAAATGTCGGCTTTGGTAAGGTAGAAGTCCAGCAAACTGAAACTGTTAATGCAAAGCAAAAACAGCTTGAAGAACTGCAAAGCCTAGTCCAAACATTCGCTTAAAAATCAATCAGCTATCCCCGCAAAAGCGGGGACAATAAAAGGAGATATTTATCATGCAAGATCAAGATTTTCAAGAGCGAATTAACAAAACTTTCATCGAATCTATTGGCACGCTTACCGCGCAATTAAAGCAGTTACACCAAAAAATAGAACAGCAGCAACAGCAAATCAATCAGCAACAGCAAGAAATTGAAAAATTAAATAACAGGCTGAAAGCTGTAAAAGCTGCAACTGTTTTAGGTGATGATGCACCCGAAGATGTAATTTTAGAGAATGTTGAGTTACTTAAGGATTGTGCTTGGAGTGTAGAAGAGGGACACCGCGCTTATGCCTGCATCATTGGCTTAGTTGACGATTGGAAACCATTATTTAAAAAGCAGGTTTGGGGCTATTTAAACGAGCAAGACAAAGCCAAAATAAAACAGCTTAAAGCTGAATACGAGCAATATCAACAACAGATTATTGATTATGAAAAACACCAACAGAATTTAAACTTTGTTGAATCGAATGCTAACAAATCATTTGAAAAACCTGCACTAACTGAAGAAACAGGTCTGATTGATTGGAATAAGCTTAGAGAAAAAACGAATAAGAAAAAAGCCGGTTTTGGCGCTGTAAAAGTTGAAGATTCTCCACAACAGCCACAGAAAAAAATGGGCTTTGGTGCTGTAAAAACTGTCTCCGCAACAGAAACTATTGACGGGTTTGGAGCCGCGTAAGCATGGCTTTTAGACTTAAGAATCAAAAAGCGACTGTTTCCCAGAAAGCTGCTCCGTGGGTAGTTAAATCTGAGGAAGAATTACAACCGCTAAAATCTAATGACTGGGTAATTGTAGATAGTCCCAAACACAAGCTTGACAAGCAATTATGTCAAGTTGGGACTATTAGAAATGATGAATACTGGGTAACTTATTTCGGAAAACGCCACACCGACCAAAAACAGATAGCTTGTTTTTCTAAAGCAGAATTGACTCGTTGCACCAATAAGACAAAAATTACAGCTATAATTCAACGTTATTGGGGAGATGCAAGTAAAGACAATTCTAATAGATGCCTAAAACCTGAAATTGCAGCAGAATTTACACAGCCAAAACCAAAACGCAGGAAGACAGAGAAAACACCAGAAATAGAAGGTGTTCTTGAATCTGTTGACGATTAATAATGATTGATACTCCAATAAAACAGCACCCAATATCCTGAAATTGGGGGAATTGTAGCGTTAATTTATTTGGTAATTCCTCAAGCGCGATCGCCTATAGGATGTAGCATTTTAATAACTTGCGGTGTTGCTGCAAGAATGCTATCAATTAAACACAATATAAATTTACCTGTAATTAAATCAAAAAAGTAGTCTGACTAACACCAAAGTGTTGAATTAGGGAATAATCTAAGCATAAAACAAAGGAAAGAGCATGAAACAGCAGCAAATGAGCTTTGCAGACAAAGTGATTATTACAGCAGAGCGTTTTAAAGAATGTCAAACATTAGGGCTATCAGATGAACAAACTAGTGAATTGATGAATATTAATTTAGATGCTGTTAGTTACCAGCAAAAAATCAGCGAGTTAAAAGAAGTACACAGTAACGTTGCTGCATGAAATTACACAAGTAATTTTACTTCTGTTACTTCACCATTTAGAACGAAAACCTTATCAACAAATTTTTTATAAATTTCTGCCTTAACACTTGGCTGAAGCAAAGCCCAGTATTTAGGATTTTTAAAGCATTCTATTAATAATTCCCTTCTGCTTTCTAGTGATTCAGTAAAAACACCAGCAACGTTAAGCGCTTCAATTTTTTCTAAGGTTTCATCTATAGCCTTCTGTATAATCTCAGTACGGGGTAATTGCTGCAAGGAGGTTAACTGAATTCTAAGCTCTTTTTCTCTGGGGTCAACCTTCCTATCTTCTTCTTCAGCCTTAGTTGAAATTACATTTTCAGCAATTTGTTCATATCTTTCTAAAAGTAGCTTATCAACTATTTCAATTACTTTTGTTAAACGAATACTATTCTTATTATCACAGACCGCTCTTATTTCCTCCCGTTTCTTACATCTGAGGACTATCCAGGTTTTCTTTTTGTCTCGTGTTTTTCGACGTTTGACATGACAGCAATAACCACAAGCACCACAATAAACCAAGCCTCTTAATGGCGTGACTTCTCCTGTTCTATTATTACCATAAGCATATTTATTAACATTGTCTTGTAACTTCTGCTTAATTAACTGCATTTGTTCTTGAGATATTAAGCCCTCATGAGTATTTAGTTTTACGATCCAGTTTTCAGGATTGCTTAAGTTTTTTCTAATATTATAAGCTGTATTCCCGACCAAAACGGGATTTGTTAACCAATATTTTAAACCTGCTGGTGTAAATTTCTTTTGATAATTATCAAAAATCCACTTCATTGTATTCCTTAAAGTTGCATTAGGATTGTTTAAGAAATACTCTATAATTTCAAGTGCTATATCATGTTTGGTTTTATTTGTTTCCCCATATAAACTATCATCAAAAGCGTATTTTTCATTTACACGCTTAAAACCGAATGGGGGCTGAGGACTTGCTTTCCCTTGCTCTCTAAAATAATCAAAACCATGCTTTATTCTGTCTTGTAAAAGCCTAGATTCAAATTCAGCAAGCCCAGCCATTTGATTGATTGAGAACCAGCCAAAAGCCGAATCTTGGTCTACTGGGGCATCCATGACGTTTAATTTTATATCTAATTCTTCAAACAATTTCATGGTATTGTGAATTGTTACCACACTTCGCCCCAGACGGTCTACACGAGTCACAATAACTTCAGATACATCCTCCTTCTTGCAGAAACTCAGCATTTTATTAAATTGCTTCCGTTTATTCGACCTTCCGCTTTCAACATCTGAAAATATAAGCGATGCCCCTGCTTTCTCTAACCTTGCTATTTGCTGCTCCAAGCTATTCCCCTCAGTCTGCTCCCGCGTAGAAACACGCGCATAACCTATTTTCATAATTTAACGAAGTGCGTCAACTATGTTTATTCTACACCACCCGTTTGATGTTGCACTCCAAAGCACAAACAACCGTACTTCACTTGGCTGCTGAACAATAAAAGCTTTCTAAATAGCTTGTTATATTGAGACTTTATTCATATAGATAATAATATTGCTTACTCATTGCTTAGGGTGAATTTAGAGGTGGTTTATCTATTAGTTGAAATATTAAATAAAAACAGTAAAATAATTGCTTACTTATTTCTTATTTATATGGATATTAAAAATTATATTTATAAGTATGTTGTGATTGATAAATATGTTTGTGGTGAGATATACCATCAGAAAAATATTGTTTTTAATTACTCTCCGCAGGTTTGTATCTTCTATAACTAATAAATGGATAATTCTGATTGATTAAGAAAAATAGACTTCAAAAGAGAAAAGAAGTCTAGTTAATAGTAGAGTGCTTTACGGTATACTATCTTAATTACTTAGTTTTATTAGTTACACGTAATAAGGTGTTTTCTAATTCAAGTTCAGTAAGTTTATTACGTAAGTTAGTAATTTCATCATAAGCACGTTGCAATTCATTTTGTTCTTCTCGTGCTTGATTGAAAGCTTTAACTCGATTATCGAATCCGAACCAATGCTGATAAACTTTAGTATGCATTTCAACCGTATGCCCTAGATTATCGGATGCCGCTTTAATCGGAACTCCCTGCAAATGTGCCCGAATAGCACAAGCATGTCTTAAATCATATGGTTGAAAAGGTATTTTTGAGCGAACAAAATTATTTGATATTAAGCCTACTTTCAAATGTAATTCTCTGCTTGTAGTGCTTCCAAGCATAATATCTTGGAACAATCGAATATTTTCTTCATTCTTTATATTGAATAAGTCAACCCACTCAGGAACAAAAGGGACTACTTCTCTATACCCGGTTTTATTGTCAGCATGTACTTTGAAAGTATTTCTAATGTTATCTGATGACAGTAACCAGTTGAAATCAGGTTTATTAACTATTTCTCTAGGACGTAAACCATAAATAGCTAATAAACCATAAGCAAGTTTATAAATTTTCCATTTATGTCTTATCGATTTTGGAGTATTTTTTGCTGATTCATATTGCTTTTGAAAATTATTTATATAAAAGACAATTTCTTTATCTGATGGTATATTTCTTTCACGTTTTTCTTGCTTCAGTATTAGGTCTGTAAATTTCGCATCTATTGATAATAAATTAGATATTATTGATGCTATTCTTATAGCTTCATATCTTGGAGTGGGAGAAGAAATTGATAAAACTATTTCTCTTAAAGATTTAGCTGATATAACTTTATCTGACATAAAAATACTTTTATATCTACTCTTATAATTTTCAAAAGTACCAATACTTTTTCTTGTCTTTTTTTTATTTGCAAAGTATTTTAACTCAAAAATATTATAGAATTCTCTAAAAGTTATACCCTTTTCTTTAGTAGCTCTAACTCCTAAGTACTTATCAGTCCATATAAAAGTTTGACGAGCAATTAATTTGCCTAGCTCTTGAGCTTCTTCTTCAGCAGTCCTTAACCCGTCAAAATTTGCTGGAATTCCGAGGGATATCTTATATTGCTTTTTACTCCTTCCTTGCTTATGAGTATCGCTGGGTTTCAACGGTAGCGTAGCTTGTAGCTGGATAGCGTTACCTGTAAGGACTAGCTTCACTTTTATCTTGCATTGTTCAAGTCTTTGATTTATCGTTGCTAATTCTTGCTTTAATTTCATACGGAAATGTTTTTGAGTAGCGTCTCGTTGCTCTTTCTTCCCTCGATAGGAGCCATCAGTAGTTGCTGGAGGAATAAAATCATTAAAAACCTTGCCCTGTATATCTGTCATATTATTGCTTACTTTTTGCTTGAAAAAGAATGTAATTCACAAACATAGTTAAATAGCTACAATGTTTGTATGAAACACTTTACGTTGAATTATAAGCAAAAGTAAACTACTAATGGCTGCTGAAAGAGGTGCAGTAGAAGATTTAGAACTTGAAGAAGTAATGCTCGAAGGATTCCGTGGTGTTCGCTGCGTAGAATCCGGTGGTCCTGAGCCTGGTGTTGGCTGTGCTGGCCGTGGTATTATCACCTCCATTAACTTCTTAGAAGAAAATGGTGCTTACCAGGATTTGGATTTCGTTTCTTATGACGTACTAGGTGACGTTGTATGTGGGATATCTGCCAAGAGCCACCTAAAATGATATGATGTGGTAAATCGTTTCAAATGCTGTCACTATGCGCGATTTATCAAGAGCATTGGGTTATTGTCGGGTATCAACTCAAAGACAACATTCAGAAGGTCACGGGTTAGAACGCTACATTGAGAAGTTAAAGGAATATGGGTTAACTGATGAACAAATTCATTGGGATATTGAATCGGGTGCTTCTGATAAACGCAAAGGTTATAACCGAGTATTAGAATTAGTGCGGTCGCGAAAAGTTGATAAAATAGTTGTCCCATGTTTTGACAGATTCACGCGCTCTGCATTGGGTTGGGAAGTTGCTCGTGAGGAATTGCAGAAATATGGAGTTGAGTTGATATTTCTTGATGGTGGAAGCTTAGATTTAGAAACTCCTGAAGGTTTATTTACCAGTCGAATATTAGCTGCAATGTCCGCCCAGGTAAGAGATAAAAATAGATATAATGCTATCCAAGGACATAGATATTTTCAAGAGAAAAGAAAGATATATCAAGCAATATTTGGTTTTATAAAAAACGGGGATACTGTTGTCCCTAACTTTAAGCAATACAGAAATACAAATAAAACTTATGTTGAAGTAGCCCGAGAATCTGTAGAGATGTTTATTGAATCGGGTGAATTGTCAGGAACTATTAGAAAACTAGTTGATAAATACGGATTAGAGCGAGTGGGGAAATACAAGTATGAAGACTTCCCTAGAGATGTTTCAGCGTTTCGCAGATGGTTAGTTAATCCTCAACTATGTGGGATGGTTCGTTATTATCCGGATGATTCAGAAAAGCAAGTGATTCTTCAATCCGGACACGAAGGAATTATTAGTATTGAGCAACACCAACAGATAAATCAAATCTTAGCGACTCATCCCTGCGGTAGACGTAAAAGCGTTACAAACCCACTAGTAGGCTTATGTAAATGTGCTGAATGCGGCTCAACTATGGAAAAGCGTTCTAATAAGTATAATGGCAAAGTCTACGAACATTTAAAGTGTCCTGGTGCATATCCAAAACCACGTCAGCCTAGAAAATGTAATGTGAGAACTTATTTTCGATTAGGAGATGCTGTTGACGCTACAATCCAAGCTTTAAAGAACAGGTCTGAGAAAATAATCGAAAATATGCCAGTTGAGAATACAGAAGAAGTACCACCAGAGATATTGGAACTCCAGCAACAGATTCTTAAATTAAAGCAGCTTAACGACCCTGATTTTGAGAGTACGATAAAAATTAAAGAGCAAAAGCTAGAAAGTTTAATTAAAACCTCAGAGCTTAATCTTGTTGCAGATGCTAGCAGAACTCGAATATTAACTAGTATCACTAA
>JBCBPQ010000292.1:0-8701 GCA_039820645.1 Cyanobacteria bacterium J06633_8
TACTAAATTAAGCCAATGGCTGCAAGGAGTAATTAATCAAGGTTGGCAAACAATAGATTCTCTTTCTCAACCACAATTAAGCTTAGCTTTTAGTACTAGGAATATTGATACAACTACTAGCGCAACATTTCTATGACGTAAATCTATTCCTAAATCAATTATTTTTGCATTCTTAGTAGTTGTATCAATATTCCTAGTACTAAAAGCTAAGCTTAATTGTGGTTGAGAAAGAGAATCTATTGTTTGCCAACCTTGATTAATTACTCCTTGCAGCCATTGGCTTAATTTAGTATTAGCTGTACTCACAATTTCTGATATATTTTCGCTTGCTTGAGTAGCTTTACTAACTGCAACAGGTACGGCAAATTCCGATACTTGTACGTAACGCTGATAAAATAATAAATGGCTTGGCTCCATGTCAAACAAAGATAGAGGAATATGATAAAAACCGTCATCCATTAATAATTTCAAATTGCTTTTAATTTCTGTCAACTGCTTCTGAGTTACAAAACCTCTAATAATAACCTCTTCCTCTTCTTCCAATACCTCAATCAACACATAAAAATGGGCTAATAATTCAGGATTTATGATGACTTCTTGCGGTATTCTCACAACTTCATCTAATAAATGCTCCGTAGCGATCGCGCAAAATTTGAACTCATCAACTTTAAGATTACCAGCAGTTGCAATTACATCGGTATCTCTCGAAATTAATTTATTCGGTAAACGTTCTTTTAACCATTCTTCAAAAGCAATTACTGCTAATGCATTCAAATAGGTTTGCCAAGAATCATTAGAGTTAGTAGTTTGCAAAGAACAAACTTCTTTAGCAAAGGAAAAATGTTCGGTTTCCAACCAGACAGTTTCTGGTAACAAAAATCTTAAATCCTGGGAATAAGTTGAATTAGCCATAATTTTACCTCTTGTATAAAGGTAATTAGATGTAAATTAACTAAACTTATGCAGTTTATTTAATAATATCAAGGAAATCACTGACTGCTCCCCCTTCTTTCTTTGAGCAAAGTTCAAAAAAAGTATTTTTCCCCAAGATATTAAGGATTATCCCTTTTGACTGATAACTGTTGACTGTTAACTGTTAACTGTTAACTGTTGAATATAGGCAAGAATCTCGTTTGTATATACGCCACTCATCTTGCGATTTTTCCCGGCTCTAATTTCTTCAGCAGCTTGTTGGAATATTTCTCCATCAACATAAGATTCGATTTGTTCGGTTAACGTCAGCAAATAATTTGCTTGTGGTGGAATTTTAGTTAAACCCTTGTCTGCGGCTTTTTTAAGAATACTGTCTAACATCTGCTCTACTGTTTTAGCTCGCACTTTTGATAAAAGTTCTCCAGGATTTAAAATTCGTCTGGTTTGATCCCAGCTACTCATTCCCAATATCGGCGCTATTTCCTTCAAAGACATTGCCTCGGAGTAATAAAAATGTAACCCTTGAATATATTTTTGGGCAAAAGGGGAATATCTTTTACTCTTCTGCAATTTCTGAATATTAGTTTCTATAACTTGCTCAATTGTTTGAGTTAAAATTGTTTGTAGGTGCTGATATAGAAACTGTAAAAATTCTTGCTGTTCTAAATCTGCCTCATCAAGAGAAGACGGCGCTAAATCCCGTCTTATTGTATAAGTACCGCTTTCGGCATCGTATATATCTAAAGATTCTCTAGAATTCCAAACACCGTACCTTCTCAACTGTAGACCAATTTGTTTAAGTTGTTCCATTAACTCTACAGGAGTGTTAATCTGAACCTGCTTTTGCTGCAAATAAGTTATCATTTCCTGCAATTGAGCAGAATTAGGATCGGGACATTTCTTGTTACCCTTATTTTTTTGCTGCTGTCTGTCTCGACGATAAACTGCATGAAAAGCTTCAACAATGTAGCGCTCCTGCTGTGATAAACCTTCAAGCTGTTGTTTTCTAATTTTATTTAAAAGTGCCCAATCGCTTAAATGTTGGAAACCAAACTCGGATAAAAACTTCTTCAATTCCGGATTTTGTTTGGTTTGTAGATATGCCCAATTTTCCAAACTCATGCGAGATTGTAGATTCGCATCAAAGGTTTGTAATACGGTTACTGAAAAATACTTATACCGTGATGCTTTAACTTGAGAATTGTCATCTACCGTTAGTTGAGTTTTACCATCTTTATCTAAGACAATTAATTTTTGTCCGTCATCATTAAGAACGAAGGGTAATAAATCTTGATAAGTAAATTGCTTTTCACCGCTAAACAAAGAGTCTAATTTTTTACATCCTTTCAGTATAGTTTCGGAAACATAACATCTAAGACAAAGACCTGCCAAAGCTCTTTTGATAATTTCTGAGTCATTTTCTTTACCCTTAAAACACGATAACAAAATGTTTTGCTTATCACCTGCTTCCATTTCGGAAAATTTGCTATTTGCAAATTCCCGAGCAGCCGTAACTAGAAATTGTTTATACCCTAACCTTTCCGCAGCAGGATTAATGCGCCAAATTTTCCAATATCTCGAAGAAGTATTTATAGTAACTGTATTACTCATTAAAAATACCTTTTTCAAACAGTCTTACTATGTATGTGGAAGTTATCATGTAGTGATTATGCAAGATATAGATATATGATTCCCAGATTTTTGTTTACAATATATTAAGTATAAACTTTACGCTCAGCTTTTAGAACAAGAGTTTTTTGTTTTCAATATATTATTCCCAACTGTAGTTAGCTAATTTACCTAGAAAGAGGATACTTCCCATTAAATTCACTGCCATAGTTAAACTATCATTCAAAGAGTCAGCGATAGAGATTTTTATTCTTTTTTTAGTATTGTATATGACTTCTTGATTGCTTTGTAAGTGATTTTCATCATTCATTGATGTATTTAAAATATTTGTCTCCAACTGCGTGTTTAATTTTTCTTCTGGATTATGGATATCTAAGATTTTAGTAGCAACTTCATTTGATATATTTAAAATATTTGTCTCCATCTGCGTATTTAATTTCTCTTCTGGATTATGGATATCTAATATTTCAGTAGCGACTTTATTTGATATAACCTTTATTGTTTGTTCAAAGTCAGCATTATTTATTTTATCAATAATTAAATCGGAGTTGGCATTGATGACAGAATTTAAACTTTTCCGTTCGTTGAATTGATTAGATTCTGCATGATGGATAGTTTGTAAATCTATCTCAAACTCTAAAGGAATATTTAAGTTGAGACGCACTATCATCTTATTGTCTTGCAATTTGTAATTTGATTTAGATGTAACAGACACGATTGTAATTTCTCGCTTCTCACCGATTAATTTTGATTTTTTTAGTCATAATTCACACCATCCGTATTAATTGATGGTGTGAATATTGAATTAAGCACAGTTGAAAAATAAATAATAGGCTATGTAAAAGCTATTAAATTTCTATAGACTGCATCATATCTTCATGTTGTACATTCTTATTTTCGCAATCATTTTGGGGATAGCATACGGGAGTCTTGGCTCTAACTTCGGGTTCTAATATTAAGTCAGGTTCGATGAATACGGGTAATTTTTGCTTGGTAATAGGTACTGAATTCACGTATACCGGAGTATCGATGGTGATTGGAATATTCAATTTGATGGGAATAGTGAATTCACATTCACAGTAATTTTGGTTGGTGTGATTTTGAGTGTAAGTCATCTTGAAACTACTCCTTTGGTAATAAATTGATTTGAGTGGAATTAATTATTGGCTAGTAAAACTTCTTGGTTGAAATATGGTAGTTGCTGAATAGTGAATTAACATTTAACAACTCTCATAATCTTTACCCTGAATTTTTTTACTAATTAATTCATCAACTCTCGGTGGTAGGATTACGAAAAGCTCTTGGCACACAAAAGGGTACTATTTTCCTTATCTTATGTTTTACTTCTGAGTACCTTTTTCACAATCAAACTAAGACGAAAGATGTATCAATTCAAGCCTCGTTACCTTATTACCATCGACTATTATTTTCTGAACGCATCCTTGTAATAAAGCTTTTTTATCCTCTACCTGCAATCCTTGCCAAAATTCTGGATTGGAAAATGCCCGGATAATTCGCTCTTTAGCAATCAAATATTGTACTGAATCATTACTCGCAGTGACTAAAGCATCAGCAATTTGTATCCTCATATCTTCTTTGGCTTTTTCAATGGCTGGATTTGATGGCAGTGCTTCGAGAGTATTCAAAGATGCTCGTAGGGTTTTGACAGATGCTGGCTCTTCTAGAACTTTCGTCTCTTTTTCTACTAATCCCGCTAACCTTTCGGCTTCTTTAACTAAATGTTCTATAACTTGTTTTTCTAAGCTATCGGAAGAAATCATTTTTTTGTTATCACAAGCACCAGTACGATAAAAACTACATTGGTAATGATGTCTGATAAAATTCTTTTTCTTAACTAATTTTTTGCACTGACGACTGTAAGCAGCACCGCAACGCTGGCATTTGACTAAATTTGCAAAAGGATTGGTATATTTTTGTGCGCTAGCCCATCGGTTATTCCGATTGCCGCGAATCATGGTTTTAATGCGCTCGTGTTCTTCATAACTAATAATTGCTTCCGAATCATGAGTTGCCCATGTAACTTCCCATTCGTCAAAAGGCTTGCGATGTTTTTTGGAAGTAACAATGGTGTTATACAAGGTTCCCCCTGCATATATGGGATTAACAAGAATCGAACGCAAACCAGAAACAGACCATTTTAAACCCGTATGGGGATAACGTAGATTTAAGCCAGTGCCACGAGATTTGTTGATATTTGATAATATAATTTCGTCTTCTTCTCCTAAAATATTAACTTTTTCGTCGCGAAATTTGGGTACGGCGTTTGCTTGAATTCCCAAAATCTCGTGCAGTTTTTTCACAGTTTGCGATATTGTACCGACTGCAAAAAACGTGTCAAATACTAATCTCATTAATTGCGATCGCGATAGTTGAATTTGTCCTTCAATAATGCAAACACAGGGACTATCATCCCTCTTATATTTATCGTTTTCAACTTTATATCCTAAAGGAGCATTCCAATGAGCTTTTTTATTTGCTTTACGAGTATCTCTTTCTTTTTTTACCCGCATTCCTAACATTTTAACTTCATATTTACTCGCAGCCAATCTGACATCAATGGTTAATTCTCCACCAATACTTGAAATATCAAAAGGCTCATCAATTGCAGTCGGCTCAATACCTTTTTTTTTCAAAGCATCCATCAACCGATAAAAAGTCATTGATGATGATGTTAAACGGTCAATTCTGATAAATAATAGTTTAGATACTTTACCCTTGGACAATACATTAATATCTTCAATTAACCGTAAAAGCCCTTTACGCTTATCGCTGGTACGACTTTCAACGTCATAATATAATTTCGTAGCTCCCGCACTCCGCAAACGACGCATTTGTTTAATCAATGCTCCTTCATCATCTGCTTGCTCATCCGTGCTAACGCGAGCATATCCCCAAACGTCCATACAGTAAACCTTACAGCAATATTTGATATTATCTTATATTTTACCTGATAGTTAGCATATTAGTTCTTTACTGTTCACCGAGCCAGTTGACTTCATGATTGGTAACTCCTACGGTAAGTACTTAGAGCGCGATACCAAGACTCCTTTAATCAGAGTTGGTTATCCTATCATGGATCGTCACAATCTACACCGCTACGCTACTATCGGATACGAAGGTACAATCAACCTAATTACCTGGGTTGTAAACGCAATCTTTGAAGAAATTGATCGCAACACCAATATTCCTTCTAAGACTGATATCTCCTTCGACTTAATTCGTTAGAAATTTAATTAATTCGGCTCCTATCGCCTGCCTTTTATCTAAAAGGTAATGGTAATTAAGGATGAAGTATAAAGGCTCAAGTATGAATTGTTAATCTTTTTCATCCTTCATCCTTTATACTTCTGAACTCCTTTTTTACCATTTTATTTTAGTTGTGGGCATTGGGAATTGGGCACTGGGAATTGGGCATTGGGCATTGGGCATTGGGCATTGAGCATTGGGAATAGAAATAAAAAAATAATTCTATCAGTAAAAAAATGCATTGCTTTCTATAAGATTTAGGACTTACGCAACCGGTACATTTTCTTTGTAGGGTGCTGTGACACTATGCTTGATTGTAAACGAAAAATTCAGCTTTTCGTGTCACGCACCAACCAGGGATTTGTGACAATTGGGTAAGTCCTGAGATTATCCCTTCAGGAATTATAAACAATTTAGAATCCATAATTATTTAATAATTGAGATTTTGAATTAATTGTTAAAACGAAATTTATTTTACCTATTTCCAATACTCCATGCCCCATTCTCAAAATAATAATTCAGACTTAACTATCAACCAACAAAATGAAAGTAACTCAAAGCAAAATTAACGAACTGTTAACCGAACCAGGATGCGAACATAATCATCAAAAAAACGGAGAAAAGAAAAATAAAGCTTGTAAGCAACAAGCGCAACCGGGAGCAGCACAAGGAGGTTGTTCTTTTGATGGAGCCATGATTGCTCTTGTTCCTATTACCGATGCCGCTCATTTGGTACATGGTCCCATTGCTTGTTCCGGTAATTCTTGGGGTAGTCGCGGTAGTCTTTCCTCCGGCCCAATGCTGTATAAAAAAGGTTTTACTACGGACTTAACCGAAAACGATGTTATTTTCGGTGGTGAGAAAAAGCTCTATAAAGCTATCAAACACGTAAAAGAAAATTACAACCCTGAAGCTATATTTGTTTACTCCACTTGTGTAACAGCTTTAATTGGTGAAGATATCGATGCTGTCTGTAAAGCGGCTGAGAAAAAAGTCGGTATTCCCATTATTCCTGTAAATGCACCTGGATTTGTTGGTAGTAAGAATCTTGGCAATCGTCTGGCAGGAGAAACATTATTAGAATATGTTGTCGGTACTGGAGAACCGGAACGCTCAGAGTAACACCTTTTATTTAAATTCAGTATACAGCTTTTGAGCTGCTTTGCCGCTTAATTAATTTGGATTTATATTATCAAAATTTTATACCCTGCCATTCTTTAGCTTCAGTAAAGCGGCTTAGATGATTTACATTGGTAGTGGCTACAACGATATATCTCCCCGGATAGGTCTTAACTAATAGTTTGTACTGAGCGCAGATAATAACATCGGCATCTAAACTAAGATTATCAGCAGTCGGTAATCCTTTATTTCTTGCTTCTGCCCACAACTCGGCTGCTAACTCCAAGACTGGTTCATCAATAGGAAGAAAGTCTATAATCGTTTTTTAGTTGATTTAAATTGTTGATTTATTTAAAGTTTTTTCTTCTAATTAATTCTCGTTTTACTTCATAATTACAAATAGCTGAAGTAACAACTAATGCACTTCTTGAAAGCAAATAATAAAACCAGTCTTGACAATTAGTCACAAGAAGGAACTTTACTATTGCTAATTAGAGTATGAAGCACGCCTGAATCTAAAAAAACAATCATACTTTATTAAATACTCCCGACGATTTAGTATTTTCTTTTTAAAGATTCTTGGATATTGTGATATTCCTGTATTTCTTGTTCTGTTGCAATTTGACCTTGTTTCTCTTCTTGCCATTTTTGAATTAATTCCATTAATGGTTGATTTTTACTTAGTTGTTCAGATTCATCCCAATTTTGCTCGGCAATAGAATTATTTATATCCAATTCTAATTCAAGCTTTTTAATAATAAACTCAGCATCTTTAGCATCAATATTAAGCGCTTGATTCAATCCATCTAAACTTAATCTATAGCTATTTTTTGAATTATCATCATCAAATAAAGCAACAAAACGAGACAGATTTATTAATTTACCACTAGGTAATCTAACTGTTGAACTATTCATGCAAATATTTACCTCATTTTCTCATACCTTATTATTTTAACTGTAGGAATCCGTTTTTAATATTGTCAGCGGGAGGGTGTTAGAGCGGAGTTTCCGTAAGGCAAGTTTTTAGGAAAATCTAATTTTTTTCTCAATCTAGAAAGGAATTTCTTGCTCTTGATAGCTCGGATGAGATATTTTCAAATCGCAGATAAAAGCAGTTAGAGCATGAATTCCTGTATACAAAGTTCCACTATTTGCTCTGTATCCTCTGCCACTCCAACCACTCCAACCAAGGTTTTCTCCAATCTCACCAAACTCAGCAATAACAGAATTAGATTTTGATTTATGCTGCAATTCTTGCTGCTGTTTCTTACTAATTGTTTGAAGCTGAGTTAATTCTTGCTCTCTTTGAGAAAGCACGTTATTCAAACGCTCAACTTCTAACATCAATGGCTCAATAGTTTTCTCTAATTCTTTATTAACTACTTTGGCAGCTTGCTTGTTAAAAGTATTACCCCAGCTATCTCTATTGGAATCTTCGAGGGCTTTTTCTAAATCTTTTACTCGTTGTTGGAGTTGTTGATTTTCCGAAGCTAAATCCCGCACGGACTGCAATTCGTTTTCTTTAGCTATTAACTGCTCGATTAGTTCATGTTTGGTTTGTTCCATCTGAGTCGCGTGCTTTTGGGCCGCAATTATTTCCTCTTTGGCTGCTTTTAGCGCTGCGTCTCGGATTTCTACAAACCGTCCCAACTCTTCTTCGGCTTTTTCTTTCTCTCGTTGCTGTAGCGCTTCGGCAATTTTTTGTTCAACTTCAGCAGGTGTAAATGTATGCTTTGGAGAAGTTGTTTTTATA
>JBCBPQ010000293.1:0-8637 GCA_039820645.1 Cyanobacteria bacterium J06633_8
CAGGCTTTTCAGTCGCTTTTACTGCTTCAACAGCTTCAACAACAGGCTTTTCAGTCGCTTTTACTGCTTCAACAGATTCAACAACAGGCTTTTCAGTCGCTTTTACTGCTTCAACAACAGACTCTTCAGTAGCTTTGACTGCTTCAACAACAGACTTTTCAGTCGCTTTTACTGCTTCAACAACAGACTCTTCAGTCGCTTTTACTGCTTCAACTGCTTTACTTGTTGCATTTTCAACCGCTGTTTTCGCTTTTTCAACAGCATTACCTACAGCAGGAGCAATTTGCTGCATTCTAGGAGCCTCTGTAGCTTGAGTCTCTTCACCACAAGCGTAAGTAAAAAATAATAGAGGTATGACTAGAAATACGATAGATAGGATTTTTTTCATAAGTATTTTTCCTTAATCAGCAAAATTCCTTAGTTACGATTTGCACGCTCAAGCTTATCGTTAAAATTCCAGTTATTAAATGACAGGAATATACAAATACAAAAAATATTGCCTCTAAAAAAAATCCAAAAGTCTTCTGGTTGACAAACATAGTCATAACGACTACGCTTCATTATGTGAATTTACCTTGAAAGTTTTATTTATGTTGCCTAACAAAGAAGGACAAAAAGTTCCATCAGTAACCTTTCGGCTTCGCGAGAATAATGATTGGAAGGATGTCACCACAGATGAATTGTTTACAAGTAAAACTGTGGTTGTCTTTTCTCTACCCGGAGCATTTACTCCAACCTGTTCTTCGACGCACTTACCAGGATACAACGAGCTAGCTCCTGCTTTTAAAGAAAATGGTGTGGACGACATTATATGTATATCGGTAAATGATACCTTCGTGATGAACGAGTGGGCAAAAGACCAAGAAGCAGAAAATGTTACATTAATTCCTGACGGTAACGGTGATTTTTCTGAAGGAATGGGAATGCTAGTTGATAAAACCGATTTAGGTTTTGGTAAGCGTTCTTGGCGCTATTCAATGCTTGTAAAGGATGGCGTAATTGCAAAAATGTTTATCGAGCCAGAAGAGCCGGGAGACCCATTCAAGGTATCCGATGCAGATACAATGCTTAAGTATATTAATCCCCAAGCATCAAAACCTCAAAGCCTATTTATGTTCGCTAAAGAAGGTTGTCCTTTCTGCGCTCGTGCTAAAGGGATACTAAAAGAACAAGGTTTAGCTTATGAAGAAATTACCTTGAATAAAGATTTTACGACTCGCGGTTTGAGAGCTGCTACAGGAGCAACTACTGTTCCTCAATTATTTATCGATGGTAAATTAATCGGGGATTCGGAAGCTATAGCCGCACACTTTGGAGCAAAATAAATTTTTCACGGAGACGTTTTCGTACAACGTCTCTATTTTCATATCTTGCACTTCCACGAGAAACCGGATTTCTTGCAAATCACTCAAGGAAATAATTATTCTTTAAGTTCGGAGAAACCCAGTTTCTTTCTGTTTGTTGAGAATGGTGCAAGATATGTGTATTTGCATTATTTTTCAATTATTCCCACCCTAAGCCAGTACTTTCTCAAATACGAAAGCATCTTCATATTTGTCTTCTGGATAAAAAATCATTTCACCGACTCTCTTATAAACAGATTGTTCATAAAACTTCAATAATTTTTGATTTTTCTTGACTGCATCAAGTCTTACCGCAGAATAATTACGATTTATTGCTAGATTTTCAATTTGTTGCAAACACCAAGTACCGATTCCTTTTCCTTGAAATAACGGCAATACTGCTAATCTATGGATATAAAAGGCTGATAAACCTGGATTTTGCCAGTTGATATCACCGTATTTGAAGTAACCAGACGGCATTTTCGTTTCAATTGTAAAAGTACCGATTAGCTCAGAATCTAGCTTGATTGCATAAATATCCATCTTATTCGCATCTTTTAGCATTTTTTCTAGCGGGTAAGGTGGAACCCAATAATAAAGATTGAATCTTTTTTGCAAATCTAAACCGCACTCAACTAATATTTGGTGTAGAGCAGGAATTTCGGAAACTGTAACTTGTGAAATCGAGAGCCTCATCAAAACAATAAATACAAATTGAAAACGAAAAACGATTGTAATTTTGATATATTTTCAGGTTTAGTAATTAATCTTAATTTTTTCTTAATTAAGTTAAAAATATATAATTGAACACATCTATTTTTTTCACAAATGTGTTACATAAATGGTAGCAAGTGGAAAATATTAACAAAAATTGATGCTTGATATTAACACAATCACTGAGTTTTCTCGCAACCACTGCGTAACTATTTGTGCCTTCTTGGTTCCAGCAAATTTAATCGCTACGTTGTCAACAATGATTCTTGCTGCACTTCATCGTCCATTGGCTCAAGTTTTGCAATCGGCGGTTGTTGCTACTTTTTTTGCAGCAGTAATGATAATGCACGTATACACATGGTTCTCGATTGGTGTTGTTGCCGTTCCAACTTATATTTTGTTGTGGTTAGCAATTACTTGTTTGTTTGCTAATTTAGGTGCATTTTTATTTCAAAGGCGTTATATTCGGACTTATTTTTTAATTGGAGATAGGTAATTAAGTATTGTTAAGCAAATAATTGATCGCTAACTAATTACTGTTTACTTTTTAGTAGGGAGCAGGGAATAGAGAATAGGAAATATTGTACTTAGACATACTGGTGTTAAAAAAAATTTTCGTGCCTCCTAACTCCTAACTCCTAACTCCTACCTCCTACCTCCTAACTCTAAGCTGCTGATTGGGTGAAATCTTCGCGTAATTTGCTTACAACTTTATCAAGTCCGACAGAATGGGCTGCTTTAAATAAGATGCGATCGCCGTCTTGGAGAAATTGTTTCAAGCCGGTTGCTAATTCCTCATGGGTAGAGTAGCACTGAATCGGAATGCCTTCGGCACTTTTAGCTAAAGCTTCGGCATCCGCACAGTCAACTAATACCATCAAAGCATCTAAGTTCAAAGAACGTGCGGTTTCTCCAATCTGTTGATGAAATTGTTCGGATTTTTCGCCGAGTTCTTTCATTGCACCTAATACGGCAATACGTCGTAACCCAGGTGTTTCGGCTAATAGATTCAATGCTGCAACCATTGCTTCTGGTGCTGCATTGTATGTTTCGTCTAAAATTACTACATCGTTAAGTAAAGTGAATTGCTGGGAACGCCCTCCTGGCATATCAACTGCAACGCCGTTTTTAAAGGTTTTCCAATCGATGTTTAATACTTGTGCAACTGCTAAAGCTGCCATGTAATTTGCCCCAATGTGTCTTCCCGGCATCGGTAAAGGTAAACGCAAACCGGCAATTTCTAAAGTATAGTTATCAATCAATTTACCGTGAATGTCGCCACCAGTGAAACCGAAGGTAATAACTTTACCCTGCCAAACTTTTGCAGCCGTTTTCATTAACAACGGATTGTCGTAATTGAGAATAGCTACTCCGTCTTTGGGCATTTCTGCCAATAATTCACATTTTGCTTGAGCTATGGCTTCTTCTGACTTGAGTAATTCAATATGTGCTGTTCCCACATTGGTAATTACGGCAATTGTTGGATGGGTTATTTGCGTCAGCTCTGCAATTTGTCCGAGTCCCCGCATTGCCATTTCTATAACAGCGTAATCGTGTTCGGCAACTAATTCCAAAAGAGTTTTTGGTACGCCAATTTCATTGTTGAAATTTGCGTAAGTTTTGTGAACTCTTCCTTGAGTACTTAAAACTCCAGCAATTAATTCCTTGGTTGTAGTTTTACCTACAGAACCCGTTACCCCAATTACGGGTATTGAAAATTGATTGCGCCACCATTGAGCTATTTTTTGATAAGCTTCTAGGGTATTCGTTACTTTTAATACAGGCAATTGAGAATTTTCGTATTCAAAATCAACAATTGCTGCAATAGCACCTTTTTCAATTGCTGTAGCAACAAATTTATGCCCATCAAACTTTTCACCACGAAAAGCGACAAAGACTTCTCCAGGTTTTATAATTCGACTGTCTGTTTGTATACCGAAAAAAGATTCTGCAAGTACTGTTTCTGAAAGATTTGCGCTTTTAGCATCGAGCAATTCAACTAGCTGTTTGAGAGTGGCAGAACAAGGCATAATACCGGGTATTTGGGATAATGATGCGTTTATTTATTAAAGTCGAAGAATCATCGAACTGTTCGCAAGCAACTCTCGCAAACAAAGTCCTTTAATCCTATAGTTCTTTTAGGGAAAACATAAAGTACCGGATTTAACATTTTCACATATAGTTGTCATATTAAGTCAAAATCATCCCTATTTAACCTATTAAAAATGTGCCGCCACAAGTTAATACTCGCAACGGACACATTTTAAAAGCATGGTTATTCAATTTGATTTATCAAGTTTTGGTATTAGGAAGCAACCAATAAGTAAGGAATCTAACCAAAACTATGAATGGCTTTTGTTTCCCATGTTGCTTCTAGTAATCCACTTGTTAAGAGTAATCTTAAATTTTGAGTTGAGTAGCTGCTATCCCCGATTCTTAATAAACATTACTTCGATAATTTTTTGACCAATTTCGCCGCGAATACGTAAAGCTTGATACAAATCAACCAAAAAATCTTGCTCTTCAAAAAGAATGCCATCTGCCAAGACTAAGTCGGTAGCTACCGCAAAAGCCGTCTCTCTCAATTCCTCCGAAAGAGAATCTTTCCCCGAATCAAATAAGTTATTTACGCCCTCGTGTCTAATAATACTAGACAACACATCAAACATAGACTGCATGTCGTCTGTAGAGTAGCTGTTGAACAGCTTGAGATTAGACAATGATTCATGAATATCGTGTGCCTGCTTGCTGGAAAGATTACCATCTGGAGCCACTGCAATTAGGACGATACAAGTCAAAGCTTCTGCTGGACTGAGTGCATTTTGTATTCTACTTTGAGAACCGGATGCTCTATCAAATAGACTCATTAAAACTTATTCCTTAAATAGGTTATTTGTAGTAGTATATTTACGTAGATACTATTTATCTAGTAAATAATGCCACAAATTTATCATAAGTATATTGTGCCCAGTCTTCACCCAAATTGAACATTTGCACTCAGCTTTTTTGATGAATTATTATTCTTTTTCCGTAGATTTATCGAAAAAGCTTGGTACAAGGATTGTTTCCGTTCTCTTTCTCGATTGTGCTGACGACTGCCAAGCCCAATCCAGATATAGTCATTAGCAGCATTACTGAAGCCAAGAAAGCTTTTACGAGTATGTGTAGGGCTTCATCGAAGAAAATATAGGTGGTCATAGCTTATTTACCTGAACTTAGTAGTAACTAGCGAAGAGTGAATGTTTCAAAAATCTAGGCGTTAAATTTACGCTAAGAAAACACCCTTTACGGATATCTTAACAAAACTTTAGCTTCTCAACTGGTATAGTTATAACATTTTGTTTTGAAGGAATATGACTTTCATACAAATATTATTTAAATTTGTTTTCTAGAAGCTTAACTGTTTAATAATATTGTTATCTAGTTAGATAAAAATATAAGTAAATACCAGTTAAAATAATTACCTCAGTTCCACGCTATTTTGTTTTTAGTTATGAGTTGTAATGGAAGGTGGAAATTCAGTTTCACAAGTATTTTGAGGAGTATTATCTGAAGCAAAATATTCTTAATTTAAATTTTTCCATGAGACTGTATTGCTTGGAAAGCCAAGCTTATAGCTATCCTTGTTGAGCTATTTCAAGTTAGCTATATTTGTCCGGAGGTATTTCGAGATTGTTAGTCAATTTTTAATGAAAATATAATGCTTTTGGATAATATTTGCTGGGTCCTCAAAATATTGGAGTATAAAAAATGCACTTAGCGAGAGACATCATCGACAAAATATTTCAACAAGGATTACAAGCAAATCATTGTTTATTGAATATAGAAATAAAGTGCGATCGCCTGTTATTAAAATCTATATCATTAGCATATAAAAAACCAATATTTAAAACTTTCACAGAAGACATTACAACTTATATGTATCCTCGTCCGGCAAAAAATATTACCGAGACAGCATCATTTATCAGAAATTCCCTGGAAGGGATGAAAAATCAGCACGAGCTAATACTGGTAATCTTAAACAAAAATTCCCAGGAATTCTTGGGTTGTGCTGGAATCCATCGCATAAACACTAAGCACCCAGAATTTGGTATTTGGTTGAAAAAAGCAGCCCACCGTCAAGGTTACGGCTTAGAAGCGATAGCAGCGATGAAAAACTGGTGTGAAGAAAATCTAGACAGCGAATATTTTACTTACCGAGTCGATGAAGAAAATTATCCCAGTCGCAGAATACCAGAAAAATTAGGTGGGCAAATTGTGAGAACTTATCAAAAGAGGAATTTGAGCGGTAGGATTTTGAACTTAGTTGAATACAGGATACAGAGAACAGTTAACAGTGAACAGTGAACAGTGAACAGTTAGCAGTTGCAATACTCTTGGGTATTTGCCCATTTCCTTATCGTCTCTCAATTCTTAATTAAGAGCTTGATAAAACTAATAGGAGGCATATCAATAGTAAGCCAAATATGAGTAATAAACCTTGATTGCGTCTTATCCAATTGTTAATGCTTGTATTCAAATCGGGCTTTTGATTTTTCTCTAGTAATTCTAAATCACGTTCTTCTTTATTTTGGTAAAGAGTACATTCTGTAGCCTGGGGGCGTTTGGAATAGTTACAAGTGTCATCAAGATGGTAGGTACAAGTGTCGCAAAGGTACTCATCCTCTTGAGCGCGATGTAATGGAATTCCGGGATGTCCGTAAGCTTTAAGCTGGGTACCACAATAAGGGCAAGTGACAGCCTGAGAATTTACGTTTTGTTTGCAGCGAGGGCAAGTTGCAGTGTCCACAGCCGATACTAAATTAGTGTTTGATTATCTTGATTTTAACTGCCAATAGTTATCAGTACCATGACAGTACCATGACAGTGAGCAGTGAGCAGTTATCAGCAATTGCCAATTACCAATTCCCATCCTTAATAGATTTTTTGGCGTTGCACAAAAGAAGTATGAATTAAATATTATAAATAACCGAAACTCGTGTAGAGACGTAGCACTGCTACGTCTCAAAATCTAAATTCATACCGGGATTCAGCAAAGCCGATTTTTTTAGTATTGCAACAGTTTGCCGTAAGTAAGTCGGCACAAATAAACCAAGCTACATTACAG
The DNA here is from genome assembly GCA_039820645.1 of Cyanobacteria bacterium J06633_8. Classification (GTDB taxonomy): domain Bacteria; phylum Cyanobacteriota; class Cyanobacteriia; order Cyanobacteriales; family Nostocaceae; genus Rivularia. The sequence goes on from JBCBPQ010000293.1 coordinate 7,165, forward strand.
AATGTAAATTACCCTTAAACCCTTATTCCTATTGCAAGACAGCAAGACAGCCTATTGCCTTATCCCAATTACTATTTTCAATGCCAACCTACTTAAATATGTGCAAATAACTAGGAATATTAACATATATTACTGAGATTGTAGAGTAAGGCGAACAATGGTATCAATTAATAATTAATTGGTTGCATCCCGCCCGAAGGAGAATTTTGATGAGTTTGAAACAAATTTGGAGGTTATTAAAAGAAAGTTTTAAAGAATGGAATGAAGATAAAGCTTCTCAATTGGCTGCGGCTTTATCCTATTACACGATTTTTTCTTTAGTACCGCTTCTAATTATCACAATTGCAATCGCGGGTGCAGTGTTTGGAGATGATGCAGCTAGAGGTGAGATTGTGCGCCAAATTCAAGGCTTGGTGGGTGAAGATGGTGCAAAAGTAATTCAAACAGCGCTGCAAAATGCTCAAAAACCAGATACGCGCAATATGGCTTCAATTATTAGTATTGCAGTTCTGTTATTTGGTGCAAGTAATGTTTTTGCTGAAATTCAAGATGCACTTAATACGATTTGGGAAGTAAAGCCAAAACCAGGGCGTACTTTAATACAAACCCTTCGCAAACGGTTTTTATCTTTTGCAATGGTTGGTGGTGTCGGCTTTTTACTAGTGGTATCTTTGATTGTGAACACGGGTTTGGCTGTGATGCTTAACTATTTCAGTGATTTAGTACCCGGAATCCATGTACTCTGGCAAATGGCTAATTTTGTTATTTCTTTCGCAGTCATCACATTTTTATTCGCGATAATTTACAAATTTATCCCAGATGTCAAAATTCATTGGAATGATGTATGGGTTGGCTCGGCTATCACTTCATTACTATTTGTAATTGGTAAATCGCTTTTAGGATTGTATTTAGGTAACGGTAGTTTTGGCTCGGCTTATGGTGCTGCGGGTTCGTTGGTTGTGCTTTTAGCTTGGATTAACTACGCTGCTCAAATTATTTTCTTCGGTGCCGAATTTACTCAAGTTTATGCAAGTAAATATGGTTCTCGCATCCTTCCAGATGAAAATTCAATCAAGGTACCACAAGTAGATAAAGGCAAGCAAGGCATGACTAGAAAAAAATCTCCTCGGGGAAGATAAAAAAATAGGACTTATTCCGCAACCGGCACAATTTTATTATTTGTAGGGTGCTGTACTGTGCGATAACTACCCACAACCGAATAATAAGAATTTACCGTCACGCACCATTCTTAATCTGTTGGTGCATGACGGCATAATGCTAGAGAAGCTATCACTAGTAAAACACGGCATAAATAAGGCAACCATTTAAATTGGCTGAAAAGCCTAGAAAATCTTACTTCTTACTTCTTACTTATTACTTCTTACGAGATGAAAATTCAATCAAGGTACCACAAGTAGATAAAGGCAAGCAAGGCATGACTAGAAAAAAATCTCCTCGGGGAAGATAAAAAAA
>JBCBPQ010000294.1:0-8632 GCA_039820645.1 Cyanobacteria bacterium J06633_8
AATGCTCTGGCAATTCTTTGTTCTAAAAATCTACCTACTGGATAACTTGTTAAATATTTGAGGGAAGGATTGGAATTTAAACTCGGACAAATAACCGCACCACCAGCAATATCGCTTTCTTTGATACCAATTTGCCCATCTTTGGTAGAGTCTACTGCTGCTTTAATTGCCCATAACGCTAATTGCCCTCCTAGGGAAAATCCTGTAAACCAAAATTTTGGGGGACATCCCATTGATAAGGCTTTTGCTGCGATACGAACAAAATCCTCTCCTTCGTACAAACCATCGCTTGTTAAAGTCGGCGATAATTCTGCTGTTTTTCCGTGGGCACGCCAATCAAACAATACTACCGCATAACCTTGGGCATAGGCTTTACGTGCCAAAATTTTCAGAAACCATTCTTCTTCTAAATCGCCGATGATACCGTAGGTTCCTACTATAGTACCGCGAGGGTTTTCTGGAATTGCGACTAAGCCAAATATAGGAACTCCCCCTGCGCCGGTAAATATTTGCTCTTGATAATTAGGCTGCGGCAGGTTAAGAGTACTTTCCCAATTCTTTTTTCCCCACAACGCTGCACCAATAGTCATTAGTACGCCGTTTCTTAAAAACCAAGGTGGATTGTAGGCTAAAGCACGCATTGTATAAGATATTCTGTCTAGTTTGTAGTAAGTTTTCAGAATATTTTTATTTTAAGGTTTATGTTATATTTAAAATTTTTTTTATAATCATTAAAGCAATCTTTGTATTTTCCAAAGATTCTTAACTTACCTTAATACACAGTAACAATTACTTTATAATGCCCAGAATTCTTGTCATAGATGACGATCCAGCAATTTCCGAGTTGGTAGCCGTTAATTTAGAGATGGCTGGTTACGATGTTAGCCAAGCTGAAGACGGTATCAAAGGGCAGGCTTTAGCGCTTCAGCTACAGCCCGACTTAATTATGTTGGATTTGATGTTGCCGAAGGTTGATGGATTTACTGTATGTCAGCGCTTGCGGAGGGATGAGCGTACTGCTGATATTCCGGTTTTGATGTTAACTGCTTTAAGCCAAACTCAAGATAAAGTCGAAGGTTTTAATGCTGGTGCGGATGATTATCTCACCAAGCCTTTTGAAGTCGAGGAAATGTTAGCGCGGGTTAGAGCTTTACTTAGACGTACCGATAGAATACCTCAAGCCGCAAAACACAGCGAAATTCTCAATTATGGACCATTAACTTTAGTTCCCGAGCGATTTGAGGCTATTTGGTTTGCTCAAACTGTCAAGCTAACTCACTTGGAATTTGAATTACTTCACTGCTTGCTGCAACGTCATGGGCAAACAGTTTCTCCAAGCGAAATTCTCCGAGAAGTTTGGGGTTACGATCCAGATGATGATATTGAAACCATCCGGGTTCACGTTAGACATTTGAGAACTAAGTTAGAACCAGATCCTCGCCATCCCCGCTATATCAAAACCGTATACGGTGCTGGATATTGTTTGGAATTACCAAGTACTCCCCCATCTGAAACAGAATTATCGACTACAGAAGTCGGAACTAGTTCCAGTTAATTCCTAACTTTTGTAACAAATCGACAATAATTTTCTCCCATGTCAATCCCTTTTGGTGCATACTTGGGGAATCTTTTCTATGGAAAATTTTCTAATATTTCTTATGTCCGGTTAAATAATTGTAAATTTTATACTTATCATATCTGTAGGGGCTGGTAATGGTTAATGGTTAATGGTTAAGCCGGTAATAACTAATTATGAGAAATTCCGTTATATGTAGCATTCCTAAATCATTTGCAAGATTTGAGAAACCCGGTTTTTCGGAAAAACCGGGTTTGTGACATCTATCTTTCTTACGACTGATATAGGATTGCTATGGTAAGTAATTAACCGAACTTCATCAGATAAAAATTAAAAATAAAAATTACCCCAGTTTTAACTTTGGGGCTTGAAAAATTAATATCAAATAATATCGCCGATTTTCCTTGAGTGGAATATTGAGCAAACTTATAAAATGAGGATGGGTAGAGATACTCATTTCACAAGTTTGTGTTGTATTCAAGTAAAAAAGGCTATATTTAGTATTTAAATCTTGACAAAATACTCAAAATCTGATTTACAATCTTTGACTACATTCGTGTTAACCGTAGCAAAGCTTTTTATCCTTTTAAACTCCCTTGGGAATAACCAATCGCCTTTAGCTAAGAAAATCGCCTATATTAGACATCACCAAAAGCAACAAAGGTAAAACCAGAATCTTCTGGGTAATTGGGCGATGAAGTCACACAAATAAAGTGCTGCGGAGAAACATCTACAAGAGCAACGGACTTATCGAAGGTTCTCCACTCATGTCCGAAAATTGTGCATACTGGTGCTGGATTGGCTCTAAAGGGTCTTTCAAACTCTATTAAGTAAGTTCCATCCTTAATTTTCCGGCTCTTGAACCCTTCACCAAACATCATTCCGCCACTTGGATCAACACCTCCGTAGACATGTTGATGTTCACCATGTTCACTTTTAATAATTGCCATCACAAACTCCTGTTAGATTTACTGTAGTATCCTATACAAAAATTACCAAAAACCTTGGTTACTTAAGTAATAATTTAGAATTGAACTTCAAGGGCTTTTACAGTTATTGAGGTTGATAAATTTGACTTCAACCCAAGCACGGCACCCCGTGATTCAAAGCGAGGTCAAACCTGACCAAAAGCGATAAAGGTAAAAGCAGAACTTACTCGATTATTGGGCGATGAAGTGCCGCAGACAAAGTAGTGTGGAGTAAAGTCCAAGTTAGCAACGGAAAGGTTAAAGGTTTTCCATTCCTCTCCGTTAATAGTACAGACTACTGCTGGCATATTTGCAAAAGGTGTGTCAAACTCTACTACGTAAAGCCCTTCCGTAAGTCTTTGACTCTTAAAGCCTTCACCAGAAAAAGTATTGCCATCTTCACCAATACCGCCGTAAATATGCTGGTATACACCAGAGTCACATTTAATAATTGCCATTACATATTCCTGTAAGATTTACGGTAATATACTATACATAATGCCAGAAAAATCTTGGTAATTTAAATAAAAATTAAGAATTGTACTATCGTAATTTTTATAACTGATAACTGAAAGTATTTTCTCCCCCCTGCTCCCCCTGCCTCCCCTGCCTTCCCCTGCTTCCCCTGCTTCCCCTGCCTCCCCAGCTTCCCCTGCCTCCCCCGCTCTTTCAAATAAAGAGGTGATGTATTCTACTCAGTTAAAGAATTAAACCCCATCTTTAGATCCCCCAAACCCCCTTAAAAAAGGGGGCTTTTATTCCCTCCTTTTTAAGGAGGGTTAGGGAGGATCTCCTAGTGATGCTAAACTCAAAACCCCTATATTGGAAAAAATTCCAAACGATATTTATATAAAGCAACTGGTTTATTAACTGCTTTAAAATAATTTGGATCTTGGGATGAAAGATAAACTGCTGTAACTTGATTTGCTTCAATTGCCAGATTGAATGAAGATGGTTTAGATAATTGTCTATATGCCGTAGTTGATTCAACGGTATTAATGTAGGGAACCGAACTACCTTTAAATAACTGTTCAAATACTTCTGCTGTAATAAATTTACCGTCAGCGGTATTTTCTGTAGTGCGGTTTTTGACAATGGATATTAACTGGCGATCGCAATTAATTCTTTGAGTACATTCACTGCGTAAAAATGTAATTTGTCGATTGGGAGAATCGGGATCTACTTTAACTGCTTTAACTGTATCTTCACCTAAAACTGCTCGGGCTAAGTTCAATCCGTTGTAAGCTCTATCGGCAATAACCTCACCCCCTTCCCCTCTCCTTGTGAAGGAGAGGGGTGTCCCAGATTTAACCTCACCCCCTTCCCCTCTCCTTGTGAAGGAGAGGGGTGTCGGATAGCTAGAGGTGAGGTTTTGGTTTTTCAACTTTGATTGATTAACAAATCGAACTTTAAAACTAATTGGTTGGTTAAGATACTGACGATTACTTTCAAAACCCGGTGTGACAATATCTGGTGCCAAGGGGGCAACTAAATCTATTAAGGTACTTTTTACTTGCCATTCCCCCTTCATCCATTGGGGATAAATCAAGTCTCCAACCGCAGGTTTTACAGAAGTTAACTTTTCCCACTCAGGAAAGTTATTTAATTTTTGACTCAATTCTCCAGCAGTGGCATCGCTACAAAATACTGATAAAAAAATCATGCAAGTAATTATTAGGAGCTTCATAGTCAGTAGTTTTTAAATATATTACGAAGTGTTAATTATTATGTGATTAAATGCTTATTTAATCAAACGATATATTGCAATTTATTCATCAAAATTAACTTTTTCTTCAAAAATCTCAATGTAAACATGGTTTTATATAGAGGTAATAAAATAGACAATAAGTATTCATAAAATGCGATAAATTTTTCATCTCAAGCAGCCGATACTAACTGGCTTTCGAGTATATTATAGAAACATAATAAGTATTTATTCTACTAATTATAGGTATGCAAATTTCAATTTGTTTAGCATAATACATTATCTACTTATCAAAAAAAATACTTTGCTGATTAATTGATTCAGTGATATTACATATATAGTTTTAGATTAATATAACTGGATTGAATTTAAGTAGCAGCTATTGATAGGGCGAAACTAGTACTATGCTCTTGAAGCGGTAATTAAGGGCGATCGGCAATAGGTAAATAGTTACGAAAAATACCTGAGTTGAGATATTGCTGACATAGAAATTCAGTAACAAATTAATCATTATTCAAAACAATTAAACCATTATGAGTCTTAGTAGTTCTTTTACAGATTTTTCCTTAGCTGAGTTGTTTCAACTTATCGAGCAAGGGCGTAAATCGGGTTGTTTGAGTGTATGTACTTTGCCAGATATTAATTCTCCTGAATCTAGGGCAAAATACTTTTATATTTGGTTTAGAAGCGGACGTATTGTTGCTGCGGCAAATCGTTTAAGTGGTAGAGGTTTAGTTTCTAAAATTGCACAAAGAAGTTGGGCAGAGCCGGAGGTTATAGAAACTATTTATAGTAATGCATCTAAAGCTACACCTTTGGGATTGCAGTTCAAAACACAAGATATTTTAAGTGCCGAACAATTAAACTTATTATTCGCCAGTCAATTGCAGCAAGTTAGACAATTATTTGAAATTCAGAAAGGTGTATTTAAGCTAGATTGCAAAGCTGTTTTACCAATGTCTGAAATGACAGGATTAAGCTTGAGAGCAACAGAAGTTACTTTAATGGCTTTGAGAGTATTGAAAAATTGGAAAGTTCTTGAAGATGCGCTTCCAAATATAGAATCTGGGATTAAAAATATTAGTAAAAATCAACCACAAATTCGCTTGAATTCATTTGAATGGCGATTGTGGGAATTTGCTTCTGGAGATATTTCCATACAGGATATTGCAATTCAACTAAATGAGCCAACTATCAAGATTCAGCAAACAGCTTTCCGATTAATGCTTGTAGGTTTAATAGAAGAAGTACCCAGGATTACATCAAAGACTCATGAGTACCATTATGATATGGATTTAACTTGGGTGAAAAAATACGGTTCGCGAGCAGTTCAAAAACATCGAGAATCGCAAACGCCTAAAGTTAGTAGTTCGCTACTGCAAAATCTTGTAGGGTATTTAAGGAGTAAAGCTTAATGTCACCAGAAATTCTCCGTATTGTAGTAACAGGAGGTGTAGGAGCGGGAAAAACAACATTTATTCGAACAATTAGTGAAATTGATGTCGTTGACACTGATAAAAGAGCAACTGATGAGCTAGCAGAATTAAAGGAAAAAACCACAGTGGCTCTGGATTTTGGCAAATTAACAATTACAGACAATCAATCATTACACTTATACGGTACTCCCGGACAAGACCGATTTGATTTTATGTGGGACATTTTGATTCAAAAAGCCCAGGCTTTCATTCTGTTGATAGATGCACATCGTCCGAATCAATTCCGTCAGTCACGTAAGATGTTGAACTATATGAATCAAAATGCGTCGATTCCACAATTGATTGGAATCACTCATACTGATTGTGCTGGTGCATGGGAAATAGAGGATATCGCTTTAGCGCTGGGGTTTGAAGATGAAGCTGATTCAACCCCGATAATAGCTGTTAATGCTAACGAACGCCAATCTGTATTTCAAGCATTAATTGCAATTGTCGAGCAATTGCAATCTACCTGTTACGACTAGTACGGGTAAAGGTAGCTGCGGGGAGCAGGGGAAACGGAGGGTTCAGAGGGAGAAGAAATTTTTTATTTTTATTACAAACCCGGCAAAGTTTGCTTGGTATACCACTAGTACTCCACGACATTAATTTTGAGGGGTTCATATTTTCGCAGTGACTCGCTTCCGTTCACCATTTTTGGCGCTAAAGCGCAACTACGAACCCGTCAGAATTAATGGGACAGACTACTAGTACTCTGGCAAGCCAAAATTGCCGGGTAGGGGGAGTAGGGGGAGCAGGGGAAGCAGGGGGAGCAAAAATATTATAGTCATATTAGATACAGAAGTTGAGTAATTTAATTTTTGGATGTCCCTAAAACGAAAGTAGTTTGGTTACAACTTGGTAACCATAAATATACTGAATGCAGAATCCGGAATTCCCGGATATATTTGTAAAGTATAAAGTTTTAATAATCTTATATTATTTTTCAATTAACCTTTTTCGTTTTAAAATTTACCAAGTCTTGAGGCAAGCGTATAAATTACGCCTTAAAATAAATGCCCAAGATAACGCTCAGGAGTCTGCAATCAATGCCTCTGGGTAATATAATCAAGCTTCTAAGAGAAGCATTTCAAAAGCTTTCTGCGAAGTCAGTAGACTCTTCGGAGTTCACAGAAACAGAAACTCCTCTACCAAGAGGAAGTTCGGAAAATACTGATGTAACGCAAAAACTAGTTAATGAAACGACATTAACTCAGTCTACTACAGAAACTACGGAAACTACTCAAAAATCTTTACCAAAAATTCTGGAGGGAAAAAAAATGATTAACGTTTCGATGTTGCAAGACGAACTGCAAAATTTTGTAAGTGCAGGTTCTGATGTGCAAGGTGCTGCTTTGGTAAGCCCCGATGGTTTGGCTTTGGCTTCAGTTTTACCTACAGGAATGGACGAAGAACGTACTGCTGCTATGTCTGCATCTATGCTTTCCTTAGGCGAACGTATTGGTCGTGAATTAGCTCGTGGAAGCATCGATAGGATTGTAGTTGAAGGTGAAAAAGGATATGGGGTAATGGTTGGCTGTGGACATGATGCTGTTTTATTGATTTTAGCTGGTAGTGGGGTTAAACAAGGTTTATTGTTTCTGGAAGTCAAAAGAGTTGTTGAAAAACTTAAGCCGTTAGTGGCTTGAATGGAAACTCCAAATAATCCATATACGGATGTTTGGATTGGCGATTTTATTTAATTCCAGTCCAAACTTTTTGTGGGGTTTTGATTATATAAGTTTCTTTTCTGCTCGGTAGAAAGAAGGAACACCACGTGAATATACTTATACCATTAGATGCTGTTTGCGTTAACCTAGAGCAGGCATCAAGCAAGCAGTTTCTAAGTAAGCACAATAAGTCCCTACTTCGCGGTGGCAAAAACAATGTATTGGAATTCAACTAATTTCAATAGATTTATTGGTTTTCTTTATAACCAATTGTAGCTAGTTGGCTTGACTTAGTTTCAGTATTAAGCAATAACTTGACTGATACTAAAATTTATATTTTTGGCGATTTTTTTGATAAATAACAGGAGTTACTTGGAATGGCTATAGATCCACAAGCATTTATGTCTACTATGGAGAAGCGCGTTTACTTCACAGCAGAAGATAAAGCGCTACTTCAATCTGAAATAGATTGGGGAAAGGAAATCGCTCCGGAAATGGCAGAACATTTTTATAATTATTTAGGTCGCGATGAAGAAATGAGTTCCATCTTAAATACCACCGAAGGACGCATTCATCGTTTGCGAGAAACATTTGTTGAATGGTTCTACGAGATGTTTACAGGTATGGATGATTGGGGTAAAGCTTATGCCGAACGCCGTTGGAAAATTGGTTTAGTTCACGTTCAGATTGGTATCGGACCCCAGCACGTTGTACCTGCAATGGCAACTGTAATTAGAGAAGCCGGACACCGTGCAAAAAGCGACGGCAAAACCGAAGAAATTAAAGATGCTTTAGGGCGTATTTGCATGATTGACTTAGCTTTTATTGAACAGGCTTATGTAGAAGTTTCTTCAGAAGCTGTGTTAAGAGAAACCGGTTGGACTGAAGGTTTATTTAGACGTTTAATAGCTACCGGCGCTAACTCAATGTAAATTCATTCAGGAGTTAGAAATTATAATTATTTTTTCTAACTCCTGATATCAATCCCTCTTAATCAATCCCTCTTAATTGATAAAGTTTTAAGTAATTAATAGGTGCCAAAAACCCGGTTTTTTCAAAAAAACCGGGTTTTTTAAATCTCACGAATCATTTAGGAATGCTATATTAAGTAGGTTGGCGTTGAAAATAGTAATTGGGATAAGGCAATAGGCTGTCTTGCTGTCTTGCAATAGGAATAAGGGTTTGAGGGTAATTTACATTCTGTAATGTAGCTTGGTTTATTTGTGCCGACTTACTTA
>JBCBPQ010000295.1:0-8596 GCA_039820645.1 Cyanobacteria bacterium J06633_8
CACAAAACCAAAACTACGTGTGTCCCACTTGTAGAGAATCTTTATTCAATGGAGAAGAACTACACGTCCACCATATTATTCCCAAATCAAAGGGAGGTAAGGATACTTACAAAAACCTCCAGCTTGTCCATTTGATGTGTCACCAACAAATACATTACGGGAAGCCTGCGTGATTTGCCCCTCTCCGCGATACTTGGAAAACTTGTAAGTCCGGTTCTTAGGGGGGAAAGGGATAGCAATATCCCCGACCTACCCGACTGTTAACCAATGGTGGAAAGGAAGAAGCATATCGCCTGCGTGAAGAGTTTCAATCTTTTCTCAAAGAAGAATTAAAATTGGAACTCAACGTTGAGAAAACACGAATTACCCACGTAAATAATGGGTTTGATTTCTTAGGCTTCCACGTCCGACGCTACGTTAGCGCCCATGATAAACCAAAAGTATTGGTTACACCTACCGATGAAGCTAAGAAACGCCTGAAATCGAAGGTTAAGGAGATGACCAAGCGTAGACGGTTTAAGGATTCTCCTCTACTCAAGTTTACTGCTTTAAATGCAGTATTACGAGGTTGGATTGGCTATTACTGTCATTAAGACTGCAAAGAAAACAGCCTGCATACCTGGACTTCTGGGTGAATAAGCGCTTATTTCTTTGGTTGCAGAAACGACATCGCTTAAAACCTCGCCTGATTATGAAGATGTATAAAATGCGTCAAATTCATAAGAACGGACAACGAAACAATTTGGGAATCAGAAATGGAGAAAACTTCTTATACCTATACTGTATAAGTGATAAACCAATTACTAAGTATCGCTCACGCTCCTTACCTAACCCGTATTTGGAAGATTTTGAACCTGCAACATTCATTAATCCTGAAGTCGCAATACCGCAAGGAAGTCTGGCTCGGTAATGTAGAGAACCATGAATGGCGCGAACTGAAAGAAGAGATAAAAGCAGAACGAGGAGCTAAATGTAGTGTTTGCGGATGTACCAAACATCTTGACTTGCATCATATGAAAGCACGTCGGACTGGTGGTACTGATGTTAAAGATAACCTGCAACTCCTATGTAGAAACTGCCATGCTCAAACGTCTTCGTTTGGCGACCATAGTAGGTTGCAATGATGGAAAGCTACATGAGCGGGAAACTGTCACGCTTCGTTTGGAGAGAGGGATAGAGAAACACGCAAGTAGTGATATTTGAAGGTGCGCTCCGTCCCTACTCTATTCAGCCCCTTGCTAGCCAATATTGGTTTGCATGGCTTACAACACTACCTTCAACTAGTGAATCCAAAAATCGGGTTTATCAGGTACGCAGACGACTTCCGAGTCACTGCCAGAACCTTAGAAGAAATTAACGCTATAAGGGAACACTTAGAAATATGGTTAAAATCAAGAGGTTTGAAATTAAACCCAGAAAAAACCCGTATTGTTAATATTAACGACGGATTTGACTTCTTAGGATTCAACCTGCGACGTTACCACGGCAAGCTTCTCATTAAGCCGCAAAAACAAGATGTACTTGAGTTCTGTAAGAATTTAGGTCAAGAAATCAAAAAGCGTGCTACATGGAATCAAATCCACTTAATTAATTGGTTGAACCCAATTCTGCTACATAAAACCAGGACAAAGCCGGACATTACTTGACGTTTCAACGGGAGCATGGGAGCAGTTATCCCTTCACGTCCAGACACGGTTTAGCCAACCGTGCATATTTTTCTAAATTTCGGGATGCATTTAAATCTCTGTCAGCAGTGTAATCACATTTTTGACACACATAAACTCGTTCAGACAGACTAATTTCTTGAATTTCACCACAATTGGAACAAGTTTTACTAGATGGGTAGAATCTATCAACAAACATGACAGTTCCACCATATCTAATTACTTTATATTCTACTTGTCTACGAAACTCATAGAAGTTAGCATCACTAATAGCACCAGCTAATTTATGATTTTTCAACATCCCTGAAGTATTTAAATCTTCCGTCTTCAACTACTGCGTGGTTTTTGCAAATAAATGTTGTTGCTTTATGAGTTGCATCTTTACGTATGTTTCTGATACGTCGATGTAATTTTGATATCCTCAGTTTTTGTTTTTGATAACGATTACTACCTCTGACTTTTCTTGATAATTGACGTTGTAATGTGGTTAATTTTTTCTGAGCTTTTTTTAAAGCTTTAGGGTTAATAAAAATTACTCCCGTCGATAAAGTTGCTAAGGTTTTTATGCCTAGATCAACGCCGACATAATCATATTTTTTTTGGGTAACTTCCGGTTCTATTTCATAAGAAAAAGAAATATACCAGTCCCCGGCTGTTCTAGATATAGTAAAGGTTTTCGTTGTTGTGTGGGGTAAAATCTCATAGGTTGAAACCCAACCAATGGTAGGTAATTTGATACGTTTACCACCTATATTTATTGGTCTACCACTAGCATTAATTGTAAAACTATCGTTTTTACCTTTTTTCTTAAATTTGGGATATTCTCCACGTTTAGCAAAGAAGTTTTTAAAGGCTTTCCCTAAATTATTAAAAGCAAATTCTGTGAGACCACTCGGCGGTGTCAGTTTCTGTCCCGTCGAAGTGGCGAACCCGGAGGGTAATTTTTTGACAAATACCTTTCTCTTTTATCCAAGGTAAAGCAGGCTTGACTTCATTATTAAAAAATTTCTTTAAAATCAGATGATTTGGTTGATACCCTTCACGATACAAAGTAGCCCAAGTTGAAAGTCCCCAATTATATGTAAATCGGGTTATGCCAGCATGTTTTGACATCATAATTCGTTGTGAAGATGTCAGTTTTAACTTTGTTTTAATAGAAGTTAACAACACAAATAAACAATGAATATAAATGATTATACAAGCAACCAACCACAAGCATAAATTACTATAAAAAGTTGGAATAAGTCTAGGATGTTTATGTAAATTTTATTAAAATAAATATTGGCTTTTTGTAAATTAATGTCCGGCTTTGTCCAGCAAATCGTCTATTAGCAGATAACTCCGAGGTAAAGCAGAATACTACAAGCACGCCGTCAGCAAAGAAACTTTCTCCTACATCAGTCATAGGGTATGGGAATACTTGTGGCGGTGGGCTAAACGCAGACACCCCAAAAAGGGTAAAAGGTGGATTAAAAACCGCTACTTCCATATAATCAAAGGTGTAGACTGGACTTTTGCTGTAAAAACCTTTGACCGTAAAGGAAAAGAGAAATTACTCACTCTTTACAATGTGGCTTCAACTAAGATTGTACGTCACGTAAAAGTTAAAGGTAACGCTAGTCCCGATGACCCTTCATTAAAGGAATACTGGACTTCCCGAGCTAAAAAACACGGAAAACAAATCTGGGAAAAGAATTCCAGAAATTATAGAATAGCCGTCAATCAAAGCTGGAAGTGTCCTGTATGTGGCGAACCACTTTTTAACGGGGAAGCTATCGAAACACACCATATTGTCCCAGTAAAGGATGGTGGTACAGATGAAGTTTGTAACCTCAAACACTTACATAAGTCATGCCACCATCAAGTACACGGACATAAGCCGTTCCGTCCGGGCTAAGAAACTTCTAGTTTCGAGTAGTTTGAGTGTGATTAGCAATAGTCATGCACGGTTCTTAGGGGAGGAAGATAGGGTGACCTATGCTTTCTTACCCGACAGAGGTGCCCCGGATAATACCGGGCATCGACTCTAACATAGTGACAAGGGTTAGGGTTAATTTTATTAGCTTTTAATAAGAGTAAATAATTTTATTCACTTACTTAGATCCCAAATGGGTTCTACAGGAAGGAGCTTGTGTGGTTATAGATAATTTTAGCAGTTTTTACTTTCTCTAGTAAAGATTCGACATCTGAGTGTAAATTCCGAAACTTTATTTTCCCTAAAGGATTCTGACTCCAATCCTCTACTACATTCAAACTACCAGAGAGAAACTCAGCCCGACAGGCACGACGGCGAATTTTACCACTCGAAGTTTTAGGGATGCTTCCGGTCTTAACCAATACCGTAGCATACACCTGTAGAGAATGCTCTGCTCCTACAGCCTCAATGATATTCCCTGCTATTTCTCGAACATCTAGGTTCCGGATGTAACTTCGCTCTACCTCCTGAACAATAACTAGTTGCTCTGAACCTTTGAAATCTAAAGTAAATGCAGCCCCACAATTAGGTCTTAATGCTGGGTGGCTATTTTCAACCGTCAATTCAATATCCTGGGGATAATAGTTTTGCCCCTGGATGATAATCACATCTTTGAGCCGTCCCGTGACGAATAACTCGCCATCAAGCAAAAACCCTAAATCCCCCGTTCGGAGAAATGGTCCTTCACCAGTATCTAACAGATAGGCATTAAAAGTTGCTTCTGTTTGCTGTGGTTTTCTCCAATAACCTTGAGCTACGCTGGCTCCCGAGACCCAAATTTCTCCCACTTCTCCTTCCAGACATTGGGTTTTTGACTCGGGATTAGCAATTGCAATTTTTTGTCCTAACCAGGGGCTACCACAGCCAACAATCGCCCGAACTTCTTGGTCTTTCTGTATGGGGTTCACCACCTTGTTTTGCAACAGTGCAGTTCCATCGACTTGACGAATAATTGGCTTGGCTTGCTTCAAACCCCCGGATACAAATAAAGTAGTCTCAGCCATACCGTAGCAGGGGTAAAATGCCTCATTTCGGAAGCCACAAGGAGCGAAATAGCGAGCAAACTCTTCTAGAGTCTGGGCATTAACAGGTTCAGCACCAGTAAAAGCTACTTCCCAACTACTCAAATCAAGTTCTGCTAGTTGTTCTGGTTTAATCTTTTTTAAACATAAATCATAAGCAAAATTTGGTCCACCACTGGTAGTTGCCTTGTAGCGAGAAATTGCTTTCAGCCAGTGGATAGGCTTTTGAAGAAAAGTTACAAAGGACATGAGAATTGCTGGCTTTCCTAAATAAAGAGGCTGCAACACATTCCCAATCAGTCCCATATCATGGTAGAAAGGCAACCAACCTACAACGATGGTGCTTGCTGTATGCCCAAAAGCCTGCTGTATCATTTGCTCGTTGTGCATTAAATTTCCATGAGAAATTATTACTCCTTTTGGCATACCCGTAGAACCTGAAGTGTATTGCAAAAATGCCAAATCCTCCGGTGTCACTGATTTAAGTGTAAATTCTTGAGAATTATTTTTAATGGTATCTGTAGCTACCCAATTTAACTGAGATAATCCTATTTCTTCTTTCCACCTTTTTTCAATATCACTCAGTATTGATGTAGTTGTCAGCGCTACCTTTGCTTGAGCATCATTCAAAATAGAAAGCAATCGATATAGCTTCTGATTGCGTTTGGGAGGGTAAACGGGAACTGCCACTACTCCAGCATACAAACAGCCAAAAAAAGCGGTTATAAATTCCAATCCAGAAGGGTATAAAAGTAAAGCCCGTTCTCCTTGCCAAGATTGCAAATAAGAGGCAATAGCTCTTGCTCGTTTATCTAATTCTCCATAGGTAATACTAGTGGTAAGGTCCGCTTCTGGGTTTTGCAGAAATATATAAGCTTGCTTATTTGGCTGATATTGCGCTCTATAGCTAAGAATTTCTAATAAAGATGGTGGAGATTGGGTAAGTATGTTATGAGGAGCGAGAAATTCCTCTGTTTCTGTTTTAATTCCTTGTTTTTCTGAGGCTAGTTCTAACAGCTGAAAATTATTTGTATTTGATGTAATCATGGCTTTTTGGATTATAGATTAGTTTGAAAAGTTAACAATAAAGTTTCTTATCATTTAATAATATTTGGGCTTTTCAGCAAAAATATTATTAGTAGGATAGCCTCTTATTATTTTTTGTTCCCCGTTCACTGTTTGCTGTTCGCTGTTTAGGTATATTTATGTGGAAACGGTAGCTAGATGATTCAAATCAAGGGGGGAAAGTTGAGGATGAAGCACTTGCCCATCTTTGAACCAGATAACGCGATGGGTTGAACGAGCAACTTCTGGCTCATGTGTAACCATAACTATCGTCATACCATCAGCATTTAAATCGGTGAAAATATTCAAGATTTCTTGAGTCGTATGAGAGTCTAATGCTCCAGTGGGTTCATCTGCGAGCAGAAGCACGGGATTATTAACAATTGCACGGGCGATTGCTACTCTTTGTTGCTGCCCTCCCGACAGTTGATTTGGTTTATTATGCAGGCGTTTTTCTAGTCCAACTTTAATTAATGCTTCAGTCGCCAAATTTCGCCTCTTTTGGTGAGGAATGCTCGCATATATCATTGGCAGCATCACATTTTCCAGAGCAGTCAATTGAGATAATAGATGAAATCTTTGGAATACGAAACCTAGTTTACGGTTGCGGATGTAAGCCAAATCTTTGTTATCCAGGTGAGCCACATCTGCACCATCCAAATAGTAGCTTCCAGAATTGGGACGATCCAAACAGCCAATCATGTTCATCATAGTGGACTTACCAGAGCCAGAAGCCCCCATAATGGAACAGTATTCTCCTTTTTCTATAGTTAGATTTACACCAGCAAGGGCGCGAACTATGGTTTCTCCACTGCCGTAAATTTTAGTTATATTTTCTAGGTGAATAATCATCGCTAAGAACCTCTCAAAGCAGTTATGGGGTCTAGTCGCGCAGCTTGTCGCGCTGGTACAACACCGAAGATTAAACCGATGCTACAAGAAATACCTGCTGTTAATAAAATGGCTCCTACAGGTACTATCGGTTGCAAAGGAGTTACAATTCCTACAATCATTGCCCCACCAACACCAATACCCATTCCCACTAAACCACCTGCAACAGAAAGAATAATTGCTTCAATCAAAAACTGAGTCAGGATTACTTCTTCGGTTGCTCCAATTGCTTTTCTCAATCCGATTTCTTGAGTACGTTCGGTAACTGAAACCAGCATAATATTCATGATGCCGATACCACCAACCAAAAGAGAAATACTTGCGATTGATGTCAACACTAAACTCAAAGCTCCCGTCACCTGATTTACCATGTCTTGAACTGACTTATTTGCCATTACCATAAAATCCTTTTTACCCCGTCTGCGTGTAAGAATATTGGTTATTTGGAAAGCCGCTGCTCTTACACTAGTCACAGACAGAGCAGAAAGTTCTAAATAGTCAATGGAAATTCCCAACGGCGATTGTTTTCCTTCAAGTTCAACTGACATAGTAGTAATGGGAATATAGGCTGTTTCATCGGGATTGCTCCCCATGAAGGCTCCTTTGGTTTGCATCACACCAATAACTTGAAAACTCAAGTTATTCATGTCTACTGACTGACCAAGAGGATTTTTGCTACCAAATAATTTACGTGCAACAGTTGCCCCTAAAATTACAACTCGATTATTTTGCCGTTGTTCAATGCGGTCAAAAAAGCGCCCTTTAGCAATACGTAAATTTCTCACGTAGATAATTCCAGATGTCGTACCCGTTACTTTTACTTTACTGATGCGTCCTTGGTGTGATAATTGTAAATTGCTATTTATTTGCGGCGCGACTTCCCGAACGGCAGGCGCTAGAGTTGCTATTGCTTGGGCATCCGCCAAAACCATTTGCTTATTGTCATCCCCTAATGCCCCTGTATTATCACCACCAGGAAAGACAGAGAGTTGATTTGGGCCAAAAGATTCCAGTTTTTGCTGAGTAAATTGCTGTGCCCCTTCTCCAATGGCAACCATTGCAATTACGGAGGCATTACCAATCATAATACCAAGCATTGTCAGGGTACTGCGGAGTTTATTAGCTGTCAGATTTTTAACTGCCATACTTGTAGTTTCAAGTAGGTTCATAATTAAGATTTCCCGCCTTCGTATTTATGAAGTTATATTAATTTTTGTTAATTTCAAAATATTGACTTTTGACTTATGGGTTCCCCCTAGTACTCCACCAAGCAAACTTTGCGGAGTATATTGTTTTCTCCCCTTGCTCCCCCTGCTCCCCCTGCTCCCTCTGCTTACCTTCACCCAGCAATTTTGGTTTGGTGAACCACTAGGGTAGCGGTTAGCTATATCTAAAATCCCACACTATCTACTCCTTCAATATTTTCGTTATTCGGGGGAGATATAAACACGCGATCGCCTTTTTTTAGCCCTGATAAAACTTGAACTAAATTGCCACTAGTTGCGCTAATTTTAATTAGTTGCAATCTGATTTCATTTTGTTCGTCAGCAACATATACTCCCGTCTGTTCGTTAGATTGAGTCACAACAGCAGCTAGGGGAATCACCAAAGCATTCTTTACTGGCTCAGTGATAAAATTCAGTTTGACATTCATCCCTGATTTGAGCTTATCCCGTCCGCTAGAGAGTGCAATTTTTACCCGAAACGAAGTAATGTTGTTTTCCTTAACTGCTCTAGGTGCAATTAGAGTCACCCGTCCTTTAAAAGTTTCGTTGCTGTAGGTATCTGTTTGAATCTCTATAGTTTGACCGGAGTTTATTTTAGAAATATTAGCCTCCGGAATTTTGGCTTCAATTTCCAAACCCCTCGATAGTTCTGCAATAGAAGTAGAAGTTGCTCCTTCACTAGAAGAGGCCGAGGTCGTAGGTGTGACAAAATCACCCTCAGTGGCAAAGCGACGGGTAATGATACCTGCAAAA
>JBCBPQ010000296.1:0-8595 GCA_039820645.1 Cyanobacteria bacterium J06633_8
CAGCGCCAAACAATTAAAACGAAGGAAGAAGGAAGAAGGAAGAAGGAAGAAGGAAGAAGTTACAAGGAAGAAGGAAGAAGGAAGAAGTTACAAGGAAGAAGGAAGAAGGAAGAAGTTACAAGGAAGAAGGAAGAAGGAAGAAGGAAGAAGGAAGAAGGAAGAAGGAAGAAGGAAGAAGTTACAAGGAAGAAGTTAGAAGGAAGAAGGAAGAAGGAAGAAGGAAGAAGTTAGAAGGAAGAAGGAAGAAGTTAGAAGTTACAAGTTGGCTGGAATTGCCATGGGGATTTTAACCCCAACCCAATTCTTTCACCGTAGGTTGCCTCTTAATTCAACCCATATTTAGAAGTTAAATAATCATCATACCCTAACGCACCTTTTAACTTTGAACATTTATGGTGCGTTACAGCATTATATAATTGGGCGTTGCTGAATTAAGTAATGAATTATATTTGTTTATAGTTTGTAGTAAATGCGAAATCTATGTAGAGACGTAGCAGTGCACTTTCCGATGTAATGTGAAATTCCCAATTCATATTTTCATTCAGCAACGCCTATAATTGTTGTGATTTATTGAAATTTCTCAAGCGGTAAGATGCTTGTAAGATTATACATATTTGGCGCTGAAGAGTATTATCCGTAACGCACCTTTTAACTTTGAACATTTATGGTGCGTTAAAGCATTATTGTTTGTGATTTATTGAAATTTCTCAAGCGGTAAGATGCTTGTAAGATTATACATATTTGGCGCTGAAGCGCAACTACGAACCCTGCTTGTAAAGTTATACATATTTGGCGCTGAAGCGCAACTACGAACCCTAATTACATTCCCGACTCAACAACAATTCCCCACTACTCAACCGATACAAACCGCTCGGCTCAACAATCGCATCTCCCTTTTTCCAACTTTGATTTTTAATTTCAACATTCCTGACTTTACCAGTTGTATACTTAGACACAAAAACATTACCAGCGCGATCGCTTCGTAAAGCTCCAGAGCCTGTAATTGTAAAAGAGTTTTCTTGTCGCTTATTCCCACGTACAATGCAACTGTTAGCAATTATTGCGTCAGTGTCGATGCTTGGAGATAATTCGGTAAAACTATTTTGAATTGAACTTGTATCGTCTTGATTAATATTTGTTTCACCGGAAATTCCTCGTTTTGAACTTGCAGTAATATCGCTTTTATCTGTTGGTTGCGAACGAGATTCAATACCGAAAATACCTTGGGAAGTTATATTAACTTTTCCACCACTTCCAGTAAAAGCGTTGGCGCTGATATTACTATCTTCCTTTGGTATTGCGACGATGAATTTTGAATTGATATCGATATTTCCTCCATCTCCCCCAGCTTCTGCTGTTCCTGCTGTGGTGGAAATTTGGCTGTTGTTGCGGAGTAATAATAATTCGCTTATTTGTAAGTTGATATCACCACCTTGAGTGCTTGCTGTTTGAGCGGTAATAAAACCTTTATTTAATTGAAGATTTTCTGCTTGTAAAAAGATATCCCCTGCATCTCCTTTACCGTCACTACCAACAGATACCTTTGCACCATTTTCTATGATTACTAATCGGGGATCGATAATTATACTACCGCCTTTTCCTGTGGAATTACGAGAAGTCGCAGCCTCCAAACCAGTAAAACTTTGTTCGCTTCCAGAAAGGATAATTTTATCTTTAATATTGAGTGTAATAGTACCAGCATTACCGCTACTGTCGGTAGCAGTAACAATTCGTCCGCCGTTTGTTGCTTCAAAAGTGTTAGCGTAAAAGGTGATGTTTCCAGCATTACCATCATTCAAGGTTGTAGCGTTTACAGATGCATTATCTGCAATACGAAAGTTATCTGTAATTACAGTTATATTACCTGCATTTCCTTTTCCTGCTGTTGCTGTAAATAACGAAGCACGGTTACTTATAGAAAATGACTTCGTTTCGATTTTTATATCCCCACTTTCACCCGTACCCTTTAATAAGCTAGTAGTTAATCGGCTACCTTTACCGTCTATATTAACTGTATCGCGAACATTAATTTTGATATCACCAGCGCTTTCTACCTTATCAGTGCTTCCTTCTACCACTAATGCAGTACTCATATAGCCACCATTAGTTAAAAACAGCGAGCCAGTTTTTACTTCAATATTTCCTGCATTACCGTTATATCCTGTAGTACTAGCATTGCTTTGGATACCGTTACTAGCTATTCCATCAAAAGTAATTGTGTCCCGAACATCTAAAAAGATATTACCTGCGTTTTGTCCTCCATCATTACTGGCTGAAATAAAACCACCATCTTTTAATAGCAATTCACCCGTTTTGATGCGGATATCGCCAGCATTTTCTACAGTAAAAGTACTATTATCATCAAAAAATTGAGAAATATTTATAGCCGAACTTTCAGCATGTCCTAACTCACTAAAAGTAACTTTATCGCGAGCATTTATAGTGATGTTACCTGCATTTCCCTGTCCGTTTGTAGCGGAAGATATTTTGGCGTAATTACTTACAAAAAGATTACCAGTATTTATTTGAATATCTCCCCCTCTACCAATACCAAAATTTAATAAACTGCTTTCAATACTACTAGCTACGAAGATTTCATCTAACGCATTATCAATTGAATAATCAGCAATATTAGTCCCAAAAAAGCCATCTAATTTCACACTATCGCTAGCTTCAACAAAGATATTACCAGCATTTCCCTCTCCCAAAACTCTTGTCGATAGCTGACTTCCGTTAGTTAAAGTCAGGTTTTTGGTTATCACATGAATATTTCCACCTTTACCAACTCCCCCAGTCGAAACTAGACTACTAACTTCACTATAATTATCAAGAGTAACAGCATCGCGAGCGTTGATAGTGATATTACCAGCATTTCCCTTTCCCATAGTATCGGTATAAATAGAAGCGTTATCGCTAAGAGAAAGAGTACCAGTAGTTAATTTAATATTACCTGCATTTCCTATATATTCTGGGAATACTGCACTAGAAATTGTAGTATATTTAATATCTTCGATATCATAATTATTATCAGTAAACCAATCAAGATTAATAGTACCTTGTAAGGAAATACTTTCACGAGCATTAATATTTATATTCCCTGCATTACCAATCCCATAAATATCAGAATATATTTGAGAACCTGTAGTTAAAGAAAGTGAATTAGCATTAATATTTATATCACCAGCATTTCCTTGACTGTAGACGTTGTTATAAATACCGCTATCACCTTTGAGTTCAATTAAACCCGTAGCATTAAGATTAACATCTCCTCCTTGGGCATTAGAATTATCCGAATTTTCAGCAATTCCAGCAAATATAAATGAGTTAGAAATTTCCAAATTACGAGCATTAATCGTAAAATTTCCCGCACCAGCACCAAAAACGCTTAGATAAGATTCATTAGCGAGAGAAATATCCCCTCTTTCCACATCTTCGGGAAGATTTAAATTGAAACTATTACCAGCAATATTTAATCCAACACTTCCCGGTGATGTAACAGAAGCTAATTCAATATTTCCTTCATAAGCCCTTAACCTACCACCATCTAAGTTAATATCCCCACCCACCAGCAACAAACTTTTACCATCAGGTACTCTCAATCCTGTGGTTTCGCCGCCATTCGGGTTAATCCCTGCTGGTGCTTGGGATTTGTTAATTATTCCGCCACTAGCTTCTACTTGATTGAAAAATAAAGCCGAAGGATTAACAGTTAATGAACCAGGTATTTCTGGATTCGTAGCGCTAAAACTACCTTGTTCACCAAACTGTATTCCTGAAGCTGTTGTTCCCAAAAAAGAACCTTGTATATCCAAAGAAGCATTTTGCCCAAACACAATCCCTGAAGGATTAATCAAAAACAAATTAGCAGCACCATCAACCCCCAAAGTTCCCAAAATATTCGATGGATTTCCACCAGTCACCCTTGTAAAGATATTTTCTACCCCAGAGGGATTAACAAAATACGCAGCTTTTCCATCATTGATATTAAACTCCCTAAAACTATGAAATAAATTACTATCTCTTAGCGCTCCTCCATCAATACTATCTGCATTAATTCCATTTATCGGAACATTGCGATTTAAACGAGAAGATTCTGCACCTAATGTATTGTCGGGAATGATATTACTTTGCTGTGCTAAGGCTTTGCTTGTGATATAAAATACACTTAAATAACTACTGATTCCGACTAATCCCAACTGTAAACACTTGTAAAATCTATCTTTCATGAATATAGGCTAAGCATTTATATTGATTTAAATTACATCCAATGATACTTGAAGGAGTGTAATAAATACACAAATACTTAACTAATAGAAAAATTACAATACAGTTTTATGCAATTGTAGGTTTGTCTTGGACAAAACTACACTCCAATATGCTCGATTAATGTTGGTAATTTCCGTTTATTTAGCAATTTTACCAATAGGTAGAGTATTAGGTAATGACCTTTTAGGACTTACATTTACCGTGCGCTCTGGCTGAATATTGCCGTTAGCTGAAATTGTTATGTTTAAATTTTTTATGCTAACTGGAGCAGTCAATAACTTACTTTGTGTTTGAGGAATATTCGCAACCACAAAATTTAGTATCGGTGAATACGTAAAAACAACACTAAATTGAACACCATGATTTAATTTTCCTATTAATTTAAAAGATTTATTTTTAGGTAATTCAAGCGTAGATTTTTTAAATTTAACACAGTCAAATATTGTATTTTCACCTTTTGGAGGATGCATATTTGTATAAATTATCAATGTGCTACATAGACGAATAACACACCAAATTTTATATATCTCCCATCTGGGACGAACTTGTGCCTGACAAGTACATTGATAAAGATATAAAACTTTTTTAATTGCAACCAAATTAGTTGTGTAGCAATTTAGATATTTTTTGAAAATTGAACTATATGTAGGCGAACCTGTTAAGCGTAAAGATGGATAATGTATATTATGGAGAATTTCAAATGACTAGATTGTTGATTTTACCTTTAGGCTCTATAGTGTTAATTATTGGAGCGACTCAAAAGTACTAAGTATGATTATCAATTTCCCTACTGTAAACCAACCTCAGTCAGAAAACCTGAATTTACATTTCTTACTCGAACATAATAATGAAGGAAATGTAATAGCTTCTGTTTTAGAATTTCCCAATACTCGTGTTGAAGCACCTACTCAAGAACAAGCAATAGAAGAACTAAAAAAACTTTTATCAACTCGTTTTGAAAAAACAGAAGTTATTCCAGTAGAAATTAAATTACCTCAAACCGAAACAGAAAATCCTTGGACAAAATTTGCAGGTGTGTTTCAAGATGATGCAGATTTTGCTGAAATTGCAGACAATCTTCGAGCAGAGCGTAACCCAGTAGATGAAGATTAAAAAACTAAGAAAAAATTATGAGTCTTTATATACTTGACACAGATCATGTTTCGCTTTTACTTCAGGGAAACCAAGGTGTTAAATCTAAAGTTGCTCAAGTTTATCCTAATTTAGCCATCACCATCATCACAGTTCAGGAAATTTTTAACGGGTGGGTAGTCAAAATAAATGACCGAGCGGAATCTCGCAACTTAGTAAACCTTTACACCAAACTATGGATTACTCAAGAGTATTTTAAAGGAGTTACAATACTCAACTTTGATACTGCTGCATATAACTGCTATGAAAGTTTGCTCAAAGAAAACAAGCAATTAAATAAAAAAAGATTACAAAAAGATTTGCGAATAGCTGCAATTGCTCTTTCAAAAAATGCGGTGATGGTTACTCGCAATCAAAAAGATTTTTCTCAAGTTCCCGGCTTAGCATTAGAAGACTGGACACAATAAAGTAAAAAAACTTAACCAGCCATAGTTGTAACTCTAGCTCTGTTTAAATCCTGTTTATCAACATGGGTAAGAAAAAGGTAAAGAGTGTCTTACAAACTGGAAAAATAAATAAGAATTAATTTTCAGTAATTAAACGCATAAAAAATCAGCATGAGAATGTTAATTGTTACAGATTAATTATGACTATAAAAATCCGGTTTGATTTCTGAAATTTTAGGAACAATACTTTGGTAGTATTAGAAAGTAAGATATGTACCAATGCCTTTAAAGTGCGTGTCAAAACTCCCACAATTTTACAGATGGAGGCTGTTGAATGCGGTGCGGCTTCCTTAGCTATTATTCTTGCCTACCATAATCGCATTGTACCCTTAGCCGAACTCCGCATAGAGTGTGGAGTTTCTCGCGACGGTAGCAAAGCTTCTCATCTACTTTTTGCTAGTAGACGTTACGGAATGGAAGCTAAGGCTTTTAAAGCAAAACTAGTAGAACAACTTCAAGAGTTATCTCCTCCCTACATCGTCTTTTGGGAATTCAATCATTTCTTGGTAATAGAAGGATTTAGCAAAAATTGGGTTTTTGTTAACGATCCAGCAACAGGCCCGCGCAAAATTTCCTTAGAGGAATTTGACAGGGGGTTTACTGGACTTGTGCTCAAAATGGAGCCGGGATGCGATTTTCAAAAAGGAGGGCGCAAACCCAAAGTCATCTCAGCCTTAACTGACCGTTTGCAGGGTTCAACTGGAGCAATTTTATACTCTGTTTTGGCGGGATTTTTATTGGTATTACCGGGTTTAGCTATTCCTGTATTCAGTCAGGTATTTGTGGATGAGATTTTGGTAGAAAATCGTACCCAATGGTTGCGTCCCTTACTTTTAGGGATGGTTTTCACAACTGGTTTTCAAGGACTGTTAACGCTCCTGCGACTGCGCTATTTAAGAAGGCTGAAGATTAAACTGGCTGTGGGAATGTCCAGTCGCTTTTTGTGGCATATCCTGAGATTACCTGTTCTATTTTATGCTCAAAGATATGCCGGAGAAATAGGCGATCGCAACAGTCTCAATGATAAGGTGGCTGAGGTACTTTCTGGAGAATTGGCAACTACAGCAATAGATACAATTATGTTGTTGTTCTACGCTGCAATTATGTTTGCCTATGACGGAGTACTGACCTTAATTGGTATTTGTTTTTCAGCAATCAATGGTTTAGCATTGCAGTGGGTAGCGCGAACTCGTGTAGATGCCAATAAGCGTTTAGAGCAATATGAAGGAAAAGCAAGTGGAATCGGCATCGCGGCGCTTCAAAGCATGGATACCTTGAAAGCATCGGCATTGGAATCGGATTTCTTTTCCCGGTGGTCTGGTCATTATTCCAAAGCCGCAAGTGCCCGTCAAGAACTGGAAGCAAACAACCAGATGTTAGGGGTTTTGCCCATCTTATTAAGCTCGTTGACCTCGATGTTGATCTTAGTGATTGGTGGTTGGCGGGTAATGGATGGAAATCTCACTATCGGGATGTTAATAGCATTTCAAAGTTTAATGCAGAGCTTTCAGGAACCTGTTAATACTTTAGTTAATTTTGGTAGTACCCTTCAGGAATTAGAAGGGGATTTGAATCGTTTAGATGATGTATTAGATAATTCTCTTGATGTGGAAGTTGAGAGGAAGACAAGGAGAGACACAGATGAAGAGGGGAGGAAAAGAATAGAAGTCCAAAATTCATCCCCTGTTAAACAAAATCTTAAGGGTTATATAGAGTTAAGAAATATTACTTTTGGTTACTCCCATGTAGATCCACCGTTGATTGAGGATTTTAATTTATCTTTGCATCCCGGACAGAGAGTAGCTTTGGTAGGTAGTAGCGGTTCGGGAAAATCTACTTTAGCTAAACTTATCTGCGGACTTTATCAACCTTGGTTTGGCGAAATTCTCTTAGATGGAACTCCTAGAAGTGAAATTTCCCGGCAGAGCTTAGCAAGTTCTTTATCAATGGTTGAACAGGATATCTTTTTATTTAGCGGTACAGTTCGAGATAATTTGACTTTATGGGATGCGACTATACCAGATGAGCAAATTATTAAAGCTTGTCAGGATGCAGCTATTGACGAAGTGGTAATGAGAATTCCTGGAGGATATAACGGAGAATTATTAGAAGCAGGTGCTAACTTAAGTGGAGGGCAGCGCCAAAGGTTAGAAATTGCTAGAGCATTGGTAAAAAATCCCTCAGTTTTGGTCATGGATGAAGCAACATCTGCTTTAGATGTCCAAACCGAACAACTTATTATAGAAAATATACGAAAGCGCAACTGTAGCTGTATCTTTGTAGCCCACCGCTTGAGTACAATTCGGGATTGCGATGAGATTATTGTCTTGGAAGAAGGTTTGGTGGTGCAGCGCGGTACTCATGAAGAATTATGGCAGCAACAAGGAGTTTATCAGGATTTGATTCGCTCAACAGGATGATGCGAGTTAGTGCCATCTAAAACATAGACAAGTCTAATACTCTGTCCCACAAGTTTTGATGGGTTCGTAGTTGCGCGGTGACTCGCCAAATATTTAGGGGGAGACGCTATTGTGTATAAATAAATTTCACCTCAGAACTTGTGGGACAAACCACTAGTGGTCTGTCCCATTAATAATGACGGGTTGAATAAAGGTTCGTAGTTGCGCGGTGACTCGCCAAATATTTAGGGGGAGACGCTATTGTGTATAAATAAATTTCACCTCAGAACTTGTGGGACAAACCACTAGTGGTCTGTCCCATTAATAATGAC
>JBCBPQ010000297.1:0-8584 GCA_039820645.1 Cyanobacteria bacterium J06633_8
CCGAGGAACACGACGGTTGTAGCAAGTGGCGTTCCGTTGTAGGAAGTGGCGTTTGAGGAACGAAACCCAACACGCTGTTGGGTAACACGAATCGTTCAACCCAACCTACGTTATAGGTAATCTTAGAGCGTGACGGGAGTAACTTCGAGTTTGCATCGTCACCCGACGGAAAATAGAATTGCTTAATTTTTGTTTGTATAATAACGCTTTCAAATACCATCTTCTTGAACCTGTTCTTTTACCCAATCTCGAAAAGCGCGAGTTGTTGCCATTTCTCCATTGATTCGAGTTTCTTGAATAAACCGAGGAATTTCCTTTACGGGTACCGTACCAAAAGTAGGGCTTTGTTGAACTTCTAAATATTGTCCATCGTTGAGTATATAAATTCTTAAAACGCTGCCATTAAAACGCCAAAATTCAGGAATGCCAATTGCAGCGTAAATTTTAAACTTGTCTACTTTCGGTTTGGAATATTCTACCTCTAATACCAAATCCGGTGGTGGATCGATATTTAAATCTATTTTTTCCTTATTTCTAACCCGGTATTCGTTTTGTATGTAATAGCTGCTATCAGGTTCTCCACCACGTTGCAAGTCATCTCGCGTCAGGGTTAAAGAGCCAGAACGTTTGATTTCTAAGCTTAATTCCTCACACAATACTCCAGTAAAGGCTTCAATAACCCGATTTGAGTTTTCGTGTGGCATATCTGGAGCCATGATTTCTAATATCCCATTTTCGTAAGCAAGTCTGGTGTTTCTTGAGCTTCCCATATCTTTGAGCATGGCTTTGAAAGTTTGCCAGCTAATGTTCTCAAGTAAAGTTCTGGTTTCTGCTGGTGTTGATATTGCCACCATATTGAAAGTACCTCGCTTGAATTGGTGATTCTTTGCGGCTTTATTTATCTTAAGGATTACACAATAGCTGTGTGTGGGTTGAAGGGCTTTTAAAATAACCGTGAAAAAATCATATTCAATGTTAGAAATTGAAAAAAATGGGAATACTAATGCTTGAGTCAGCCGTTGACGGGTGATAAGTCTAGACGTGGCTGGGAAAAATTTGTATCAGGATAAAATTCTATGAAAGCTCAAGCATCAGATTGGTTTTTTGTGGCTGTTGAGTAAATCTTGGCAGTAAGAATATTGCAACAAAATCCTTGATGCTTAAAGGTTTTTCAAATTTCCTAAAAAAAGTTTCTCGAAAATGATAGTAAACCTGTGGAAATGGGTAAGTTACATCTAGAACTCAATAACCAATCCCCACCTAAAGGAAACACTAATGAAAACCGAACTTAAAGCAAAGTTTTTACAAAACATTCTCCGTAAGAAGCAAGAAAACGAAGGTTTTACCTTGATTGAATTGTTGGTTGTAATCATTATTATCGGTATTCTTTCGGCTATTGCACTTCCTTCTTTCTTGAACCAAGCAACTAAAGCTAGACAAAGTGAAGCTAAGAACTATATTGGTTCAATTAACAGAGCACAACAAGCATACTATTTAGAGAACAACAATGCATTTACAACCTCTGTTGTAGTCTTAGCTTTAGGTATTAAGACACAGACTGAGAATTATAAGTATGAAATTACAGCAGCCAAGAATACTGGTTCATTTGTCACAAATAAAGCCAGGGCAACAAAGAAAGCATTGAAGTCTTATGCTGGGGTTGCTTATACTAGTAACCAAACTGTAAACGGTGTTGTTGACTCAATCACCCTTGCAAACTTGTATGAGACTATTGCTCCAGCAACAAAAGATGACGCGGCAGGTACTGCAATTCCTGATTGTACTGACAAGGGTGTATGTGAAGCTAAAACCTATAAGCTTATCAAGTAATTAACTGCGAGAGTAATTCGATTAACAATAAGTTACGGTCAATTTGTATTGATTATTTACAACAGAGTGGGTAGTAAAAGCTACTCACTCTCTTTAATTGAAAACTAATTCGTCCAATGATTTCTGAGTCAACTTTAATTAATTCCGCCAATAATTGGCAACAGCAAGCATCTCAATGTGTAATCCAAGGTGATTATTATAAAGCTGCTAATTTTTACGAACAAGCAATTGAAGTAGAACCCGATATTAAATCTCACTACTGGTATTTAGGATTAATATTGCTGCTACAGGGAAAAGAAGTAGAAGCACAGACAACTTGGGCTTTGGTGATGATGGAAGGTGAACCAGAGCAAATTGAACTTTGGTGTGATGAATTGATAAAGGTGCTAGAAGCTGAAGCACAAAAACGTGCGGCACAAGAAGATAATTCTACTGCTTATTTAATAAGGCAACATATACGAGAAATTCAACCAGCGGAAATCAATAATTTATTATATCTAATTAAAATTGCTATCAAATTAGAAACATTTACTGGAGATGATTTAGTTGATTGGGAAGTAATTGAGCTTTTAAATTCACAGAAATTAGAAACAGTAGATATTAATCTATTAATGCAAACACTACAGAAAATTCTGGATTATGATTCGCAAAATCATTCATCGCTAGAATTTGCTAAACTTTGCTTGCCTTATCTAGGTCATTCATATAAATATTTTGCCGTTATATTAGTAGCAGCAATCAATTTAGCTTATTCTCAAGGAAAACCTACACTAGGAATAAAGCTTGCACAAATATGCTGCACAATAAATGCTGAAGATACAGAATTATTAAGGCATTTAACCGTCTTTTATGAAAAATCTGGTGATTATACTAAAGCAATAGAAACTGCTAAGAAATGCTATTCATTATTAGAAAATGAAACAGTGGCAGGTAAAGTATATGGCAACCATTTACTTTTAAAAACTCTCATAAATGCTGGAGCATACTGGCAAGAAGCGAATAAATTTTTACAACGACAAGAAAGTCTTCTTGATTCACTAATCGAAGAACAGCCAATTTTAGATGATGGTGCAGAAATTTCGCGGGTACTACTCTCAACATTCTTTTTTCCCTACTTTCAAGATAATCCCCAGAGATACCGCAAAATACAAAATCAGATAGCAGCTTTATGTCAAAAAAATCTTCAAAATTATGCCGAAGAAGCACAATGGTATCAACAGCGGCAAGAATTACGACCAAAAAAAAATGATTCTAGTAGACGCTTAAAGATTGGCTACATTTCTCACTGTTTTAGACAACATTCGGTTGGTTGGTTAGCACGATGGTTATTTGAGTACCATAATCGCGAATTGTTTGAATTATATGGTTATTTAATAAGTTCGCAACAAAAAGGAGATCCCCTGCAAGAATGGTATGCTAACCAGTTTGAAACTGTCCGCAGAATGGGTACAGAAACCCAAGAAATTGCCGAAACAATATATCAAGATGAAATTGATATTTTAATTGACTTAGATAGTTTAACCTTGGATATTAGCTGTGAAGTCATGGCATTAAAACCAGCGAAAATTCAAGCTACTTGGTTGGGTTGGGATGCGTCGGGAATTCCAGCAATTGATTATTTCATCGCCGACCCTTACGTACTACCGAATGATGCGGATAATTATTACTCCGAGAAAATTTGGCGTTTACCTCAAACTTATATAGCTGTAGATGGTTTTGAAGTGGGGATACCAACTTTACGTCGGAAAGATCTTGACATTCCCAATGATGCAATAGTGTATCTTAGTGCCCAAAGCGGCTGTAAGCGACATCCCGATACAGTAAGGCTACAAATGAGGATTTTGAAAAATGTTCCCAATAGCTATCTATTAGTAAAAGGGTTAGCTGAAGAAGAAGCCATTCAAAGCTTTTTTAATGAGATTGCAAATCAAGAGGGAGTAGATAGTAATCGCTTACGATTCTTACCTATGGTTTCTTTAGAAGCAATACATCGAGCCAATTTAGGAATAGCGGATATTGTATTAGATACTTATCCTTACAATGGTGCAACAACAACTTTAGAAACTTTGTGGATGGGAATTCCTTTAGTTACAAAAGTTGGAGAACAATTCGCGGCTCGTAACAGCTATACCATGATGATGAATGCTGGTATTGAAGAAGGTATTTCTTGGACGGATGAAGAATATATACAATGGGGTAGTCGTTTGGGTAAAGATGCCAAATTAAGACAAGATGTTGCTTGGAAACTGAAGCAGTCGCGACAAACTGCACCACTTTGGAATGGAAAGCAATTTACCCGTGAAATGGAGAAAGCTTACGAACAAATGTGGATAAATTACATTAGCCCTAAGTAGTAATAAAACCCGGTTTGTTGAAAAAACCGGGTTGATAAGAATAAATATTACTAAATCACATTAATCCAGATGACCTATTTACAACTTAAGATGGCGTTAGCAATAAAGTACTAAACTCATCTAAGTGATAGGCTGAAATACTTTCTGTTTTGAAACTTGCCAAAGCCTGCTGGTTTTGACATTCCAAAACAATTCTTGCTTTAATACGAGGTAACAAAGCCTCCCATTGCATTTCACTTAACTTTGATACCAGAGAAATTTCTAAAGAAGAGCTAATATCTAAATCTTGCATCAACAAATTCATACTCACAGCAGATAAAAGCATTTCGGCATAATCATCATCACTATTACTAATATCAATCAATAAAGTCATGTATTGACTATCAGTATCAGTGGCTAAAGTTCCAATTACCTTCTCTAATTCTGCTGCAATAACTTCTTCTGATTGCGTCCAATCTGGGAAAATAATTAAATTAATATCTCTCAGATTAAAAGCTTGAATTGTAGTTTCAATCAACACCGAAGTAACAGTTTTCGCTGTTGATGACCAAGAAAATTTCTTTGCTTGTTCCAATCCCTTATTAATTAACGATTGGCGAATACCCGGTTTTTGGACTTCACAAAGGGCATTTGCAAGCTCTTCCGCATTATTGTCATTAACATAAATTGCTGCTTCTCCAGCAACTTCCGGTATAGAAGCATTAGCACAGGTAATTATCGGGCAACCACAAGCCATTGCTTCAAGAATTGGTAAACCAAAACCTTCATATGTAGAAGGATAAACCAGCGCGATCGCACCACTGTAAGCCATTGCTAATTCTTCATCATCCAGTTGCAGCATATGCACCGTACTCCCGTAAGTACAAGCCCTCCATTCAGGTACTAAAACACCACCGTTTCCCGTACAAACAATATCAAAAGCATGACTAATCGGAAGTTTGGCAAATGCTTCAAAAAATAGAGTACTATTTTTATAGCCAGTAGAAGGTCCAACTAATAGAAAATAAGGTTTGACAATACCATATTTAGTTTTGAAAGCATTAATTTCTTCTGGCAATCCCGGATAGAAATAATCTTGAACTCCTAATAAAGCTACAGTAATAGCATCTGGATTAATATCGGGGAAACATTTAACTAAATCTTGGGCTGTATTTTCAGAAATGGTAATGTATGACGAAGCTTGTTGAATTGCATGATGCTTTTCTTGCCACATGTGATGATTTAAATCCCAACCCATAAGTTCTGGAATCATGTCATATGCCATGAATACAGAAGGAGTTGTTAAAGGTGTTGTGTAGTAAGAAGAAATAAATAAATTGGCTTCTTCTTCATCACATATTTGTTGAAGTATTTCTCGATCGTTATCGGTATCGTTATAGTCATATTTAGGAATTTGGCGGTATCTAATTCCCGAAAATTTCGGAGCAGTACCCGCTCTATCTAAAACAATAATATGTTTAGCAAAATCATTTTCTGACCATTCTTCTAACAAAGATTTCCAAACCCGAGCAATTCCCGTTTGATAAAGTTGAAAAAATACACCGTCAATTAATATTGTCGGAACTGATTTTTCATAACTTACAATTTGTTTATCTATTTCCTCTTGCTGCAAAAATCGCCATTCAGTAGAATGCTTTTCTGCTTGAGCAATCGGTACTATACCGTATGAATCAGCTTTATCTATCAAAGTATCATCGCCAACCCAAGCAAAATAATCGCGCAGTAAGACAGGGAATTTGGTTTGTTGCTGCAAATTTGTCCATTGAGAAATAGCACCTTTATAGCCGTAATATTCTTCTTTAAACTTTAATTGCTCTTGTGTCGCATATGCAAAATGTTGAAAAATTAATTTGTGTGATTCCGTTTCTTCATGCTTAAAAGGATTTACCGCAGCAACATTTTTCAATTGTCCATCAGGTAGCTTTTCAACTAACACTGGTGGCTCATGTGCAGCCCAAATATATCCTGGTTTAAATTTCCAAGTTCTCAACCATTCTTGTTGTGGATTTTGAGCATAACAGTTACGAGTACTTATCAGCAGATTATCTCCGACAAAATACCAACACCAGTAAAAAGCTGCCGTTTTTTCGGGATTTTTGATAAATAATTCTCTGGCTGTAGATAGCTGTTCAAAAGTCCATAATTCATCAACATCTACTTGCCATAACAAGCATTCTTCTTGAATATTTTCCAGAGGGGCATTAGTCATTTCTCGCTTACCTTCCCAGAAAACACCTTCCGGCTTGCGGTAAACTGTAATATTATCTGGATAAAGCCCTTTTAATTCATCAATATATTCGCTAGTACCATCAATACTAAGTCCCGAATTATGAATTTCGTTACTTATACGTCCACCATTTCCAACACTCCAAGCCGTATCATGCTTTAAATCCGCAACACCTTCTACGATATGCCAATGCCATTTAAAAGGTAGTTTTTTAAATATATCAATGTGATATTTGATAAACGGTTGACCGTTTAAAACTATAGTAAAGAAATTAATCGGTAATTCCGATGTCAATTCACATCGAGAAACTTTCAAACTTTTTTGAGCGCAAGCAAGTGTTGATGAATACTCATGATTCACTAAACTTGGTTTTGCAATATCATGCCATATCCGTTCGCAACCAGGCCAAGTATGTATTACATCATGAAATGCTATCCATCCACCATCTTTTACCAACGGAAAAGACAATTCAAAATCTTTCAATACATCTAAAAACTGATGAGAACCATCAATAAAAATAAAGTCTATTTTTTTATTTTCAGTTAATTTATTCCATTGCTTTAATACTTCATGGGAATAGTTACGTAGAGGTACTACATATTCTTCAAGACCATTTTGTTGAATATTTTGCTGCCAAATATCAAAGAATTGCCGTTCGGAAAAATCTGAATCGTTACCATCCCATGTATCAATACAATAAATTTTTCGTTGAGTACCGATACAAGCATATCCCATAGCAACTGTATAACGCCCTTTAAAAGAACCTATTTCAACAATTACGGCATCTTCCGAAATACTTTTAACCTTTTCAAATAAATACTTTTCTTGACCGGGAAGCATATAACCTTCTACTGCTTCTACTGCTGGTTGAATAGTTGCATATACACTTGGTTGAATTGTTTTATGTTTAAAAATTGCATAGCCATTGCGTATTTTAGAGTCACAATAAATCAATATATAATCTAAATCATTGAGCAAACGATTCAAATTATGATAATTTTTAAATGTAGTAATATCATCGAGTAAAATATACTTTGCACCGTATACTCTATCTAATTCTGCCGTACCCGTGAATTCGGAACCATCAATCAACACTAAATCAAAAACATCTATATTATTTTCCTGTTTGATTCGTTGAATACCATCACCAGCAACACCAGCATTCTTGACATACTCTATATCTTGTTCCAACCAGCTTAATACTTGCTCTAAAGAATATAAAGTTAAATTATTTTGAGTACTTTGATAAAAATCAAGAACTTGTTCTTGTGTGGGAAAATCTTTTAAAGATACAGAAGAAACGTTATAGCATTTAACAAAATTATCGTTAACATATCTTTTTTCTAATTCTGCAAATCTAGTCTTTGAAATCTCCATGCAGAATAATGTTGGGTTATTAGCATTTTCTCTAAGCCCCGTCACAAAAGCCTCAGTACTTCCACCTCCAGAAGATGAACCTATTTCTAAAACTGT
This sequence comes from Cyanobacteria bacterium J06633_8, assembly GCA_039820645.1. GTDB lineage: Bacteria > Cyanobacteriota > Cyanobacteriia > Cyanobacteriales > Nostocaceae > Rivularia. The sequence goes on from JBCBPQ010000297.1 coordinate 7,885, forward strand.
TTCAATATCTTCTTCTCTACAAATCTTCTGAATTGCTACATAAAACTCATCATTTTTAATCTCTGGAGGAATTAAATAATTAAGTTCGGAATCAATAATTTGAGATTTCATATTCATACTTGTATCTGCACCAATTTATAATCGCTTTACTTCTTAACTTCCTTCTTCAAATTCTCCAACCCCTTCTTATAATCAGCCCTTTCAGGGTTCAGCTTTACCAACTTTTCCAAAGTTTCAATTGCACCTGGAATATCGTTCAACTGTAGCCGTACTTTCAATAAACCGTCTAGGGCAACTTGATTATTCGGTTCCCGCTCCAACACCAACTCAAAACCCTGTTCCTGCTGCTTTAATATTGATTCTTCTCCCTGAGCAACCGAAGCATTATCTTGTTGAGCAATTTCTTGTATGGCAGGAATTACCGCCATCACGGTAGAACCAAAAAAGCTTACTATCGATACCAAAATTAATATTTTTTGCCGTACCTTAGCTTTCTCACGATTTTGAACTACGTATTCTTCCCTAGAATCATCCATGCTATATTCAGTTACTTGAGATCGAAAATAATTCCATTCTCAGGATGCCCCTCAAGAAGGCAAAACTATCACTTAGGGAGATCCAAAAAATAAATTATCCCACCGTTTTATAAATATTCCGAACAAAACCTAGACGTATAGTGGTGTTGCCCTATCGGGCAACA
>JBCBPQ010000298.1:0-8471 GCA_039820645.1 Cyanobacteria bacterium J06633_8
CGTAACCCTACTGAAGAAACTATTGCTAATATCTGGAAAGAGGTTTTAAAACTAGAAAGAGTTGGTATTTACGATAACTTTTTTGAATTGGGTGGTAATTCTCTCTTAGCTACCCGAATCAACTCTCGTTTGCGACAAACCTTTGAATTAGACTTACCATTAAGAATTATTTTTGAGAAACCCACAATTGTGGCGATCGCGGAACATATTCAAGCCTTGCAAATCACCATAGAATCAATGAAAAATCCTCACAACCCTGACACTGGACATAAACAAATAGAATTATAAATTTCGTCATACTTAATAAATTGGTGCCTGACGACAAAATTAATTATTCGTTAAACCGATAACAATTCAATATCGTCACACACCCTACAAATTATCTCCTTTTCTCTTCCTCTGCGCTATGAAGCGTCTCTGCGGTTTATTTCAAATCAAAATCCCATGAATATAGAACAATTTCTTGCTCACCTCTACTCACTAGAAGTCAAACTGTGGCTCGACGAAGAAGATGATACAAAATTAAATTGTAGCGGACCAGATGAAGTTCTCACACCAGAACTTACTACTGAATTAAAAGCACGTAAATCTGAAATAATCGCTTTTTTACGACAAGCAAACTTAGTTAATCAAAAAGCAGTCACTTCCATCCCAATTACTCCACGAACTGACGAATTACCTTTATCTTTTGCTCAACAACGGCTATGGTTTCTCGAACAATTACAACCTGGTAGTTCTACTTATCATATTCCCACAGCAGTTCGTCTTACTGGTTCGTTGAATGTGGAAGTTTTACAACAAGTTATTAATACTATTATTCAACGTCATGAAGTTCTTCGCACTAATTTTAAAACTGTTGACGAAGAGTTAATTCAAGTTATTTATCCTAGTCAAGAACTTGTTATTAATTTAATTAATCTTCAATTTATACCTAAAGCAGAAGAAGAAAATAAAGTTAAACAAATTGCTATAGAAGAAGCTCGGAAACCTTTCGATTTAGAGCAAGATTTACTGTTACGAGTCACTTTATTAGAACTCGAACAAACAGAATACGTTATTCTTTTGACCATGCATCATATTATCTCAGATGGCTGGTCAATGGAGGTTCTGGTAAAAGAAATAGCAACTTTATATGCAGCTTTTTCACAAAATTTACCATCTCCTCTCACACCATTAGAAATACAATATGCCGATTTTGCAGTTTGGCAAAGAGAATGGTTACAAGGGGAAGTATTAGAAACTCAATTGGGTTACTGGAAGCAACAGCTAGGTGGTACATTACCAGTAATTCAGTTACCTACAGATTTTCCTCGTTCTAGAGTTCAAAGTTTTCGAGGTGATACGGTTTCATTTAAGCTTTCATCAGAAATCAGCGATAAATTGAAAAGCATTGCCAAAGCTGAGGAAGCAACTTTATTCATGACTCTGCTGGCTGGATTTAAAGTATTACTCTATCGCTATACTGGACAAGCAGATATTATCATTGGTTCTCCCATCGCTAATCGCAATCGTGCTGAATTAGAAGGGTTAATTGGCTTTTTTGTCAATACTTTGGTGTTACGAACAGATTTAAATCAAAATCCTACATTTGAATCAGTATTACAGCGAGTACGTCAAGTAACTTGGGATGCTTACGAGCATCAAGACTTACCTTTTGAGAAATTAGTAGAAGAATTGCATCCAGAAAGGGATTTGAGCTACAACCCCTTATTTCAAATTAAATTCAGACTGGAAAATCCTCCCACAGAGAAAATAGAAATACCGGGTTTAACTTTAAGTTCTCTGGGACAGGTAAATTCCACTGCTAAATTAGATTTAAGCTTAGATATGTACGAAACTCCTGATGGTTTAGTGGGAGGATTTGAGTACAATAAGGATTTGTTTGCTGAAACTACTATTAAGCGGATGGTAGGACATTTTTGCACTTTATTAGAAGGAATTACCAATCAACCAAACCAACCTATAGGAGATTTACCCTTACTTACACCAAGGGAACAGCAGCAAATTTTAGTGGAATGGAATCAGACACAAAAAGAATTTTCCCAACAAAAGTGTTTTCATCAACTATTTGAAGCACAAGTAGAAAAAAACAGTAATGCAATTGCAATTATCTACAACAACGAACAACTTACCTATCAAGAACTAAATCAACGTAGCAATCAACTCGCTCATTATTTACAAACTCTCGGAGTTGCTCCAGAAGTAAGAGTAGGGATTTGCATTCAACGCTCCCCTGCAATGATTGTAGCCATGTTAGCCATACATAAAGCAGGTGGTGCATATGTTCCCCTCGATCCAGCATATCCTGTAGAAAGATTAGCATTTATGGTTGAAGATGCTCAAATCTCTTTATTATTAACTCATAACCAAACTACTGATGTCGCAAAGCAGATTATATTAGATGTTCCCTCTGTCAAAATTGATAAAAGAGAGAATTTAATTAACCTTGATACATTTTGGACAGAGAATAATCACAGTACTCCCGAAAGCGTCAAAAATCCTCAAAGTCAAGTCACAACCGACAATCTCGCATATTTAATTTACACCTCCGGTTCCACAGGAAAACCCAAAGGGGTACTTATTCCTCATCGGGGATTAACAAACCTCACAGAAGATAAAATCCGAGTTTGTGATGTTGATTCCCATAGCTGTATACTGCAATTTTTCTCATTTAGTTTCGACGCTTCCATTCCAGAAATAATTATGTCATTGGCTTGTGGTGCTAAACTTTGTCTGGCATCCTTAGAAGATGTAATTCCCGGAATTCCTCTACTAAAACTATTGCGAGATAAACAAGTTACTCACATCACCATTACACCTTCAGCATTATCAGCATTACCCGTAGAAGAATTACCAGCCTTAAAAATGGTATTAGTTGGAGGTGAAGCACCTTCCCCTGAACTGATAACCAAATGGTCCGAAGGACGAAAATTTATTAATGCTTACGGACCAACAGAAGTTACCGTCAACGCTAGCATGGTACAGTGTGGCAACGGAAATCCGATTTTACCCGTGTTGCGATCGAGTACTAACAAACAACTTTATATATTAGATAGTAATCTACAACCAGTACCAATCGGCATACTTGGCGAACTCCACATAGCAGGTGTCGGTTTAGCGAGAGGTTATTTAAATCGACCAGATTTAACAGCCGAAAAATTTATTCCCAACCCATTCTTTTCTCCCTCCGCTTCCCCTGCTCCCTCCGCTCCCTCCGCTCTTTATAAAACCGGAGATTTAGCCTGTTATCTCCCAGACGGTAGCATTAAACTATTTGGTAGGATTGATAATCAAGTCAAAATTCGCGGTTTTCGGATTGAAATCGGAGAAATTGAAGCGCTACTAAATCAATATCCCGGTATTCAAGCTAGCGTTGTCATAGTTAGAGAAGATAACCCCGGTGACAAACGCTTAGTCGCTTATATTGTCCCCGAAAGCGAAACTAATACACCTACATCTTCGGAATTACGTCGTGTTCTGAAAGAAAAATTAGCAGATTACATGATTCCGGGTGCATTTGTAGTGTTAGATATTTTACCTCTTACTCCTAACGGTAAAGTTGATACAAAATCCCTTCCAGTTCCTGACTGGTCTGGTAATAGTTCATCAGAATTTGTAGCAGCCCGGACACCGACGGAAGAAAAATTAGTTAAAATATTTACCGATGTTTTGGAAGTAGAGTCAGTAGGAATAGAAGATGATTTCTTTACCTTGGGAGGACATTCTCTATTAGCAACTAAATTAATTGCTCAGTTGCTGAAAACATTTGATGTTGAAATCACCGTAATTGATTTATTTGAAGCTCCCACTGTTGCAGAATTAGCACAGCGTGTTGATAAGAATTTACTGACTCAACAATTGCAAGGTTCTGTTGATGATGATGAGGGAGAAAGAGAAGAAATGGAGTTTTAAACGCAAAGGAGCGCGGAGGTATTCGCAAAGGAGCGCAAAGAAGAATAAAGCAGTATTTGATTTCTTGTCCACAAAACTCTGTGTTCCTCTGCGCTCAACTTTGCGCTCCTCTGCGTTCAAATATATAATTTCGATTGCAAAAGATTTGATATGAAGTGTTATTAATTACTAAATGAGTAAAGACAAAGTTTATTTAAAACCAAACGCAATTGTAGAGCCTTTAATTAATCAGTGGTATGCTTGGTCATACCTTGTACCACCTGCAACTGCGGCTCGATACATTGCTGATTATTATATTAAAATTCTGGAGTCTTTTATCGAAGCTCCGCAAGTGCATCAGTCTGCTTTAAAAAACCCGGCTATGCTGGGGGGACCTTTTATTAATTATGATGCTAGTAGAGTTGATGAAATTAAAGATTTACTAGCAAGAACCAAGGTAGAACAAGCTAATTTATTAAAGTTAGCAAGAGCTATTCAAGATTTAGACCAACTTTTACGAGAAAAGGCTGATGGATATTCTCTAGAACCTTTATATGAGAAAATTCCAGAAGAATTAAAAGGTTATGTAGAACTTGTTTATGATACTCATAATCATCCCTCAATTCGTTTTATTGAAAGTCTTTTGTATCGTTGTTCTGATTATCAATCTGCTCATCAAACAGTAGCTTTATCTTTATCAGATGAAGATTCTCGTTCTTTTGTATTAAGTACACCCCGTTTACCAGATAATCATACGCTGCATCTCAATTTCCGATTTAATAATCCAGTTTGGGACAGATTATTTCGGATGCGATATCAGGCAGATTCTTATGATGAAATAAAGCAAATATTTGATATAAAAAATCATCAAGAAGCTGTATTTTCGTCTTTATTTACAACCGAACAACCTCCCCAGCCAAATAATTATCAAGGTGATGATGTCAGGGTTCGTTATTTCGGTCATGCTTGTGTTTTGATAGAAACTCAAAATACTACTATTTTATGCGACCCACTAATTAGTTATCAACATCGTACTGGAATTACTCGTTATACCTATGCTGATTTACCAGAAGTAATTGATTACGCGGTTATTACTCATAATCACCAAGACCACGTAATGTTTGAAACTTTATTACAATTACGGCATAAAATTCGTAATATTGTAGTACCAAAAGGTAATAAAGGAGCTTTAATTGACCCTTCTTTGAAGTTAGTTTTAGAACAAATTGGTTTTAATAATGTTAAAGAAATTGATGAATTAGAAACTATTGAATTGAAGGATGGATATATATTAGCATTACCTTTTCTTGGCGAACATGGGGATTTAAATATTGCCACAAAAGCAGCTTATTGGTTCAATATTAAAGGTCGAAAAATATTATGTGCTGCTGATTCAAATAATATAGAACCTGCTTTATATCAGAATCTTCATTGTCTTTTGGGCGATTTAGATATCATGTTTATTGGTATGGAATGCGATGGCGCTCCTTATACATGGGCTTATGATGCTTTATTAATGCAATCTGTTCCTAGAAAAAAGGCACAGACGCGAAGATTAGATGGTTCTGATGGTCAAAAAGCAATTAATTTGGTAAACCAATTTCATCCACAACAAGCTTATGTTTATGCCATGGGACAAGAACCTTGGTTGGTTTACATTACATCAATTATTTATACAGATGATTCTCGTCCAATTGTTGAATCTAATAAATTAGTTGAGTTTTGCAAGCAAATTGGTATTCATAGCGAACGTTTGTATGGTTGTAAGGAGATTATTTTAACAGCAGGTGACAACACAAATCTTTTTGTCCAATCTTCGATTAGTAATAATAAAAATCATCAAAAATCATCTACAAATAGCAAACAAACTTCCATAGTATTAGATACTGTAGTGGAACCAAAAAATAAACCCATTGAAGAATTTCTCCAAGAGCTTTCCGGAAAAGATATTAAACTTTGGATAGAAGATAATCAGGATACATCAGCAGAACCCAAACTTAAGTGTAATGCACCCAAAGGTGCTTTAACTAAGGAAATTAAAACTCAGATAAAAGAACGAAAAGCTGAGATTGTGCAATTTTTGCAAGAACGGTCAAATGATAGTAAGGTCGATTTAGAAGCTGAAGCTGTCTTAGATGAAAGTATTCAACCTGAAAATGTTATTCCCTCTACAGTTTCCCTAAATGATATTTTTCTGACGGGAGCAACTGGTTTTATTGGTGCTTTCCTTCTCTACGAGTTATTACAAACAACTGAAGCTAAAATTCATTGTCTTATCCGGGCTGACAATACTGAATCCGCAAGAGATAAGATTAAAAAATCTCTACAAGATTATCAAAAATGGCAAGATTCATTCAGTAACCGAATTATTCCAGTTGTGGGAGATTTATCCAAGCCATTATTAGGACTTTCTCAAAGTCAGTTTGAAAATCTTGCTACTGAAATTGACACTATTTACCATAACGGCGCATGGGTACATCATACATTGCCTTATTCACAATTGAAGGCTGCCAATGTATTAGGAACTCAAGAAATTATCAGATTAGCTTGTAAAAACCAAGTCAAACCCCTACACTTTATTTCCACCATCAGCGTTTTTGCTGGTACAAACCAAACTATCCTCGAAAATGAACCCCTTGATATAAACCGTTCACCCGTTGGTGGTTACGCTCAAAGTAAATGGGTAGCAGAAAAATTAGTCACCATAGCTCGTCAACGAAATCTTCCCGTTTCCATTTACCGTGTAGGAGCTGTTAGCGGAGACAGTCAAACAGGAGTTTTCAATCGGAATGATTTTCTCTATAAAATGATTCAGGGTTGCGTGCAGTTAGGAAGCGCCCCAATTGGCAATATGATGTTAGATATCATGCCAGTAGATTATGTTAGTCAAGCAATAATTTATTTATCAAAACAATCAGAATCTTGGGGAAAAGTTTTTCATTTAGTACATCCCCAACCAGTTTCCGTTGATGTATTGTTTGCACAACTTAACTCTATGGGTTATCCCGTTCAAAGACTTCCTTACGAACAATGGAGAGAACAATTAGTCAAAATTATTCAACATTCTCCCAACCATCCTTTGTACGCGATCGCCTCTTTATTCTCCGCAAACTCTAGCGATAGAGAAACCGATATTAAACCTTTACAGTTCGATACCCGTAATACTTTAGCCGGACTTGCCAATACTTCAATTATCTGTCCAGAGATAGATGCACAATTGTTAACTACTTATATTTCTTATTTGATGAAATAATCAAAAATTGGTAATGGGTAATTGGTAATTGGTAATTGAGCATGGGAAAAAATTTGTAGGGTGTGTGACGGCACAAATAAATTAGATTCAAGATTACTAATTACATAATGCCGTCACGCACCATTTAATATACAAGGCTATGATTAACTTCTAAAAAAACTCAAAGACTGGCGGATTGCCGTCACGCACCATATTGATTAAATCACAACATAAAAATGGTGCCATATTGCGCCCAAACATATATATCTTGTCACAATCGGAATTTCCTATTGCCAAGGATTAACAATATTCAAGTCAACATATTTAAAATCATCTTCATTACGAGTTACCAAACTGCAATTATTATGTATCGCAATTGCAGCAATTAAAGAATCCATCGCAGGCATTTTTTTGCCTTCTGATTCAAGTTTCCCAGTTAATTCTCCCCAAACCAACATTACATCTGTATCTATTGCTAGAATCTTACCTCGAAAGCGGATTAGTAATTCCTCATTAAGCCATTGTTGAAGATTTACTTTCCGCTTTGAGTCGGGTAATTTTTCAATTCCTTTGCTAATTTCACCAATTGTGATAACACTTAAATAAACACTTTCCTGGTCAATATTGTCAATCCAATCAATAACTTTTTCAGAAGGTTGTTTTGCTACTAATTCAGAAATTGCACAGGTGTCGAGCAGATATTTTATAACATAATATCTTCCCGAGCATAGCTTTTGTCTCTACTAAAATCCAAATCTTCTTCAACTAAGGGAGACTCGCGAAAAAACTGAGATATCTTCTTTTTTGACGCTATCATCTGAGTATATTCTGCATAGGATAAAACTATTGCGACTTCAACACCCCTTCTTGTAATAACTTGCGCTCCTTCATTGATAGCTTTATCTACCACTTCACTGAATTTGTTCTTCGCTTCTTGCAATTGCCATTGTTTTTCCATATTTGATTTATTTAATTCAAACTAAACATCTAGCCAGTCTAGATATATTTTAACGTTGAATGATTGGGAGAAGGGAACTCTTGAAGCAGTGGGAGCAGAGGAAGCGGAGGGAGCAGGGGGAGAGAAAATTTCTCACTCCTCCCCACTATCCTTCAAGTCAAAGCTTAAGCAGTAAAGTTAAACTTAAATACCGCATCATTGAAATCATTGTCGCTAACACCGAGGTTGTCGGGTAAATCTTCAAATCCGAAGATACCATCACCCCATGACTTCAAGTGATTTGCTCCATCTGGGTTAGCTCAAAGATATGCGAAGTAAGCAACTTGGTCCTCAACAGAAGTAGCAGCATTGTTATCGGGGTTGATTTCCAAGAATTCTTCTGGAGTTAAA
>JBCBPQ010000299.1:0-8394 GCA_039820645.1 Cyanobacteria bacterium J06633_8
CATGGGACATTGACACCTCCCGAAGGTGGTTTAGACACTGCTAAAAGATTTCAAGAATTGTTTGATCAAGAATTCCCCGAATCAGTAGAGGTTATCCCTTGGCTATGGGCTACTCACCCCGACGGCAACCCACTTGAAAAATATTTTGACGACAAGGTTACAGCAGAAGCATCAGGAATAGCCTTTGCACGCGCTTTATTACTTCTAGAAGATTACAAAAAGAAGTTTTTACAAGATCATCCCGAAAGTTGGCTGAAGAAAGTTAATATTTTCGCTTACTCTATGGGCAATCGTGTTTTTAGAGCGACCGTTAGAGATTTACGCAATATTTTTGATATTGACGAAATCCCCTTCCTATTCAAACAAGTGTTTTTATGCGCTGCGGATATTCCTAATGAGTCTCTACACGTTGATGATAATAGAGGTGGTCAATTAATCCCCTATACCTGCGATTGGGTTATTTGCTACTACGCTCGTGATGATATTCCGCTAATTGCGTCCGGAGTAATCAACGGGTTAAAGAGTCGTATGTTAGGACTTACCGGAGTCGAAGACATTAGCCAAACCCTTGATAATGTCTTTCAAGCCGATTGCAGCAGTTTTAACGGTGATTTTGACCTTACCGGACACGGCTATTTTCTCAGCAAGGATGGGGATATTTCACCAGTCTTTTATCATGTGTTTCAAGCCATTGCAAATAACAATGTCCCAACAGGTAATCAAGATGTAGGCGACGGAAATATAGTTTTACCTTTGCTATCAACCTCAAGATTTCAAGTCAATAAAATTTCTTAAGCTTGTCTCCACTGACAAGGAAAACAACTAAGCAACCCTCGCGGCACGGCAGGGTTGCTTTTTTTGTGCCTGCTAGGATGCTGGATCTTCAGCCCTCGGTTGTAAAAATCAAGGTAATCAACCAAAATCAAAAACCAGATAAAAACAGCGGTTTCAAGCATTGAACACATACCGAAAGAATAAGATTTATCTTTATCTATCGTTGTGTGTTCTGAAGCTGAAACCCTTATTATTTCCTTATTTTTTGGGTTGAGATTTTCAGTATTTGCATCACGATTTGAGTTATTTTGAGCATCTAAAACCAGCCCGAAACGCGATCGCACTCCTTAAACATCAAAATAGGACTTAATTCCTTTCAACTGACAAAAATCTCCAACACTTCTAACCTTCATCTTGAAAGAACAAGGAAGGTTATCGCGCTGCTAACCCCGCAGCTTGGGCAACACTTTTTAAAATTCAAAAAAATAAAAAGTCAGTTGAAATATTTGATTGTGAAGTAGCTACTGCCAACGTTGGACTTACATCAAATGCACCAAAGTACTTAAAACGGTCAAAAGAATGAAAAATTACATCAGGTCGAAAATAGTTTTGATAGGTAATCTCCCTATACCAGGAATCAAAAGAAAGAAACAATATATAAAGAAGCTAGTTTCATCGTGACTGCTTGCAAACAGCCCAAGCCCCGTGGGTGCGCCAATGTCCCTCGTTTATCTACCTTTCCAAAGGGTAAAAAAAATCCGTGTTTTCCGTCCGGCTTCAAAGACGTGGTGTCTTAACCTTTCACCTCGGCTCATCCTTTCGCGTCCAAAAGTTCAACTTAATCCGGATATACCTTGAGTTGTACTCAATTCAGCACCGTAGAGGAATAAACGATAGTTGACGGTATCCTATCGCAATTACAAATATAACAATTTAATCCCCATTGTCAACATTTAGCTTATAAAATTTGCTGAATAATGAATTAGGTAATAGATATTTTTATGTAAGTAAAAAATCAAAGTATGTATTTAAGTAAACTTGAAATTAACAAACTACTAAGCGTATATTTGCTAGCGGTTTCGTAACAAGTATTAAAGATTCAATCTAACTCATGTCGCAAGAACAAATAGATCAGTTTTACGAAGTTGTTCAAAAAGATACTGCTCTCCAAGAAAGACTCAAGACTGTTAATAACTTAAAATTAGGACTCAAACTAGTAATAGAATTAGCAAAAGAAAAAGGTTATATTTTCACCTCTAGTGATTTGAAAGAATGGATCAAAGCTAAAAGTTCTGTTGGCTCGGAAAATGCTGAAGAAGAGTTATCAGAAGAAACTTTTAATTTAGTGTACTGTCACACTACAGACTGTGTGATTCCTTGCGAATGTACAATTTGCGACTGTAGAAGACCTTGCAGACCTTGTCAACCGTAAATCATAGCATAGGAACATTGGTATTTGAGCATCATCTAGATAAGAATATAAAAAATATGTACTTAAGTATACTTGAAATGAATAAACTACTAAGCGTATATTTGCTAGCGGCTTTGTAACAAGCATTAAAGATTTAATCTAACTTATGTCGCAAGAACAAATAGAACAGTTTTATCAACTTATAAAACAAGATACAGTCCTCCAAGAACAACTCAAGACTATTGATAACTTAGAATCAGGACTCAAACTGGTAACAGAATTAGCAAAAGAAAAAGGTTATATTTTCACCTCTAGTGATTTGAAAGAATGGATCAAAGCTAGAAGTTTGATTGATTCGGAAAACACCGAAGAAGAACTATCAGAAGAAAGTTTTAATTTACTGTACTGTCACACCAGGGACTGTAGAACTCCTTGCGACTGTAGAAAACCTTGCAGACCTTGTGGGGGTTGTACAAACGCCGGATAAATTCGGTTTGTAACGGTATTTTTATATATATGAACACAAAGTTAAATCTAATTTAATGTTTATATAAAAGCGATTTTAATTCATCAATAAAAATATCTGAAGACACATATTATAAAGAATGTAACAAGAAAAATAAATGAAAAGACAAAATTAAATCTCATTATCTTGGAGAGATTGTTCAATCGAAAATATTTATCTATTAAGTGAAAATTCCTCCCACGTTTTTACTAGAAAACTTTAGAATAAATAGCTATTCCTATCTATCTAGTTTCATTCCCTTTTGATGAATAATAAAAATCGATATTTTGATGTGAATAAACAAAAAAATGTATTTCAATATACTTGCGACCAAAAGTTACTAAGCGTATATTTGCTAGCAGTGTCGTAACAAATATTAAATTTTCAATCTAAATTATGTCACAAGAACAAATAGATCAGTTTTACCAAGTTGTTCAAAAAGATACTGCTCTCCAAGAAAGCCTTAAGACTATTGATAGCCTAGAATCAGGATTAAAACTGGTAACAGAATTAGCAAAAGAAAAAGGTTATATTTTCACCTCTAGTGATTTGAAAGAATGGATGAAAGCTAAGAGTTCTATTGGCTCGGAAAACACTGAAGAAGAGCTATCAGAAGAAGATTTAACTATACTCGGCTGTGGTAACTGCCGTGACTGTGCTTGTGGTGGTTGCGGAGCTTGCCAGTCTTGTAAACCAGGTTCAGATCCAGATAATAAATAATAGTTTTGCTAAATAACTATCAACTAACGTTAATAGTTATCATCCCAGAATATTATCTAGCAATACAAAAATTTTATTTTTTGATATTGCTAGAAACTTTAACATCTAGGATGCTGTTAGGAGAGTACACCAGCATAAGCAACGCTATGCCCGTTAACTCCGGCTTTTATCTATATTATCAACAAAATTAGGTTTATTCCCGTCTAGTTTAATTTCCTTTTTTTTGAATAATATAAATAAGTATTTTTATCTAAAAGTTACAAAAAATGTATTCTGATTTACTTGTTAAATAAAAGTTACTAAGGGTATATTTGCTAGCAGTTTCGCAACAACTATTAAATTTTCAATCAAATTTATGTCACAAGAACAAATAGAACAGTTTTATCAAGTTGTACAACAAGATACTGCTCTCCAAGAAAAACTCAAGACTATCGATAATTTAGAATCAGGACTCAAGCTGGTAACAGAATTAGCAAAAGAAAAAGGTTATATTTTCACCTCTAGTGATTTGAAAGAATGGATCAAAGCTAAGAATTCTGTTGGGTCGGAAAATACTGAAGAAGAGCTATCAGAAGAAAGTTTAACTTTATTTAAGCTAGACTGTATGGGTGGTGGTGATTGTGGTTGTCGTAATGATAATCCTCCTCCAGATAAAAAACCTCAAAATTAATAATTTTGCTCAGTAATTATTAACCTAAGTTACTATTTACCGCTCCATATTAGTATTTTTGTAATACAAAAGTAGTGATTTTAATTCATCATTAAAATCACTTTATATGACTATATTTATCATTAATTTTTAACTTGTGTAGTGATGTATTTATAAACCTAATATTTTATTTTTAGCCAATTCTATACCAATAAAAATCAATGAAAAGACCTACAATTAAACCTCATTATCGTGTAGAGATTGTTGAACCAAAAAACGTTTATCTCTTAAGTGAAAAATCTTCCCACGCTCTTACCGGAAAACTTTACTGCCAAATAACTCCACTTCTTGATGGTAAAAATAATATTGATGACATTATTAGTAAACTTCAAGGTAAAGCAAACTTTCTTGAAATTTATCAAACCATCAATCGTCTTGAAGCCAAAGGCTACCTCAGCGAAGCTATCGATGAACTGACTCCAGAGGCTGCTGCTTTCTGGAGTTTACTCAATGTAGATCCCCAGGTTGCTTACCATTGCTTGCAACAAACCCAAGTCTTTGTCACTTCAGTTGGTGATATTCCCACTCAACCATTAATTACTGCCTTAAAAGATTTGGGAATCACAGCTAATGAATGTGGAATTAATTTCCCAAACACAGAGAAATCCTTGGTAGTAGTATTAACTGATGACTACCTCCAACCCAACCTAAATCAGATTAACTGTAGCGCCTTAGAAACCAATCAGCCTTGGCTGCTAGTAAAACCTTTTGGTGGTAGCATCTGGGTAGGACCTATATTTCATCCAGGTAAAACTGGTTGCTGGGAATGTCTTAACCACCGTCTAAGCGGAAACCGGGAAATAGAAACATTTGTTTTACAGCAAAAAAATCAACAACAAGAGAATAACCCACCTTCCTTAGCCAGTATTCCCGCTTCCCCTGGTGTTTTACCTTCCACCATGCAAACCGCTCTTAACCTCACAGCAACAGAAATTGCTAAGTGGATTATTAAAAACAGTAGTGAAGAAGAAAATACATCCTTCTCCACATTAGAAGGAAAAATTCTCACCTTTGACCAACTAAACCCAAACTTACAAACCCATATTCTCCCACAACGTCCCCAATGTAGAACTTGTGGAGAAGTGCTTGATTCCAATCAACAGATACTCCAACCCCTTAATCTATCGAGTCGCAAAAAGAAATTTACTAGTGATGGGGGACATCGTGCTTTTTCTCCCGAGCAAACCTTCAAAAAGTACGAACACCTTATCAGCCCCATTACTGGAGTAGTCAGTTCTTTAGTCCGCATCTCTGACTCCGATAGTAGCCTGGTTCATACCTATGTAGCTGTTCATAAATTTATGACTGCTTCTAAACTCTCGGGTTTGCGGGAATCTTTGAGTCATAAAAGCGCTGGAAAAGGTAAAACTGACCGACAAGCAAAAGCAAGTGCTTTGTGCGAAGCAATTGAACGCTATTCAGGAGTTTACGAAGGAGATGAGAAGCTTATCACTAGTACTTTTAAAGAATTAGGAAATAAAGCTATTCATCCAGCAAGCTGCCTGCATTTTAGTCCTAGTCAGTATCAAAATCGGGAAGAATTAAATAACAAAAGCCTTGTAGGACATGATTGGATACCCCAAGCTTTTGACGAAACAAAAGAAATTAAGTGGAGTCCGGTTTGGTCATTAACCGAGCAAACTCATAAATATGTTCCCGCTGCATTATGTTACTACGGCTATCCTTTGCCTACAGATCATCTCTTTTGTAGTGCTAACTCCAACGGCAATGCAGCAGGAAATACTCTTGAAGAAGCTATCCTACAAGGATTTATGGAACTGGTTGAACGGGATAGTGTAGGTATTTGGTGGTACAACCGTCTTTCCCGTCCAGAGGTAGATTTAGCCAGCTTTGATGACTCCTACCTATTAGAATTACAAACCTTATATAAATCAAAAAACCGAGAACTTTGGGTACTTGACCTGACCACAGATCTAAATATACCAGCCTTTGCTGCTGTTTCTCGCTGTATTGATGGAGAACACGAGAAAATTATGATGGGTTGCGGGGCACACCTCGACCCCAAAATTGCGATTTTGCGCGCTGTAACAGAAGTTAACCAAAAATCAACGGGAGTTGATATAAGAGACGTTAATGTCAGTAAAGCTAACCCAGCATTGCAGGAATGGTTAACTACTGCAACTCTTGGCAATAATTCTTATTTAGCTCCCAACACTAAAATTCCCCAAAAAGTTTATGGTGATTATCAAAAGCGTTGGAGTGATGATATTTACGAAGATGTGTTGACTTGTGTAGAAATAGTCAAAAATGTACAAATGGAAACTTTACTGTTGGATCAAACCCGTCCTGATATTGGCTTAAATGTAGTAAAAGTGATTGTTCCAGGATTACGACATTTCTGGTCGCGATTTGGCGCTGGAAGATTGTATGATGTCCCCGTGAAAATGGGTTGGCTGTCCAAACCCTCAACAGAAGAACAAATGAACCGGACACCCATGCCATTTTAATATGAATGAATCCTTTACTGTTAGCTTTAAAAAGGAAGTCATTCAGATTGTAGAAAATAGAAACATTATTCTGCAATCTCCCAAACGTAAATTGACCTTCCATTGTTGGGATATTGGACTTGAAGCAGCATTAAAAAGTCTCGCTCACACAAGTAATACGTTAGACCAACTTAGGCTATTGGTTATAAAAAATGACGGACTAGAAGGACTTTTAAAATTTAATTATTATTTTCAAAAATTCATTAACTTAGGCTGGATTTGCCACTCTGTATTGCCTTTAGCTACAGCCATACCGATAGCAGAGGATTATTCATTTAACTACGTAGATATTGATTGGCAACAACAATCTTTTTCTCTATCCCGTTTTGCTTATTTTCATCAACTTGAAAAGCAAATGGTTTTAGAATCTCCGTTGTCGAAAGCTAAATTAATTTTATTAGATTGGCGAAGTGCTGCTTTAATTTCTAAGTTATCAGAACCACAAACTTGCACAAGTTTAATATCAGAAATTCCTAACATCACAGAAGAGATAGCACAACAGTTTATTCAGTTACTGTTAGCAACAAAAATGTTATCGCTAGAAGATAATAATTCTCATCTTTTGCAATGGGAATTTCACGATTTACTTTTTCACAATCGTAGCCGTGTAGGCAGACATGATAATCCAGTAGGAGCAACTTACCGTTTTGCAGACAAAATTAAGCTACTGCCAGTGGTAAAAAATCAAACAAGTGACAAAATAATTAAGCTATACAAACCTGATTTAGAAAATTTAGCAAAAAAAGATACTTCTTTAACACAAGTATTAGAGTCAAGACGTTCCATTAGAAACCATGACACTAATGCCATTACTATCCAACAATTAGGGGGATTATTATATCGCTGTGCCAGGATAAAGGAAATCATAAAACATGACATGGGAGAAATGAGTCAGCGTCCTTATCCAGCAGGTGGTGCGTTATATGAACTGGAAATTTACCCAGTGATTAATTCCTGTGATGGATTAGAGTCGGGACTATATTATTATCAACCGTTAGAGCATAATTTATATCAAATTTCTGAAGTAAATAATTATGTAAAAATTCTACTAAAAAATGCTTGTAATTCTAGTGGTAGTGATAATTTACCGCAAATTTTACTAGTGATTACAGCCAGATTTAGCCGGATCTTTTGGAAATATCAAACTATGGGTTATAGCTTAATTTTAAAACACGTTGGAGTGCTATATCAAACCTTGTATCTAGTGGCAACTGCCATGAAATTAGCTCCCTGTGCAATAGGTTCGGGTGATTCTGATTTGTTTTCTAAAGCAACAGGAATAAACTATTATGAGGAATCTTCTGTTGGGGAATTTATGCTAGGTTCTTTAAAAGATAATTGACGATCTAGCAACGAGTGAACAGCTTGGTATCCGCGAATTAATTAACCTGTAATAATTTCAAATTGACATCAATTCCCGCAGCTTGCCCCGTATCAACTAATTCGGTAAAACTCCAGTCAATATCCTCAATAACAAAGTTACCCCAATTAAAATTTGCAAAGCTGAAAGGATAGCCGCTTTTTCTATTCTCCTGATTTGAATCATTAGCCAATCCTAAAAATTTTTGAAGTATAGCCATAGGGGAATTAGGGGAGCGGTTATAGTCGCTTTTAAGCCTTAAGCTAAGGTCAGCATGAATCAAAGCATCCCCGTGTGATTGGATGACTGGGAATCCTTTAATTTTAGGTGTAACAGAATAATTATATTTAATTCTAAAGCGATTGCTTAATACTTCATACTTAAAAAAGATATCTCCGAATCTTCCAG
>JBCBPQ010000300.1:0-8321 GCA_039820645.1 Cyanobacteria bacterium J06633_8
AATTAATCCAGTTTCATTACCAGCTAATTCTTTATCCATCGATGATTGAATCTGAGATTGAGAAAGAGTTTTATTCCAAATTCTCACATCATCAATTTCTCCATTCAAGAAATTATTTTGAGCATCATTGGAGAAACCAAGATTAATTCGTTTTTGCCAATTAAAATTAGAAGATATTTTATTCCCAGAAGCTACCAACTCCCCATCAACATATAACTTTTGACCACCAGCAGAAGCACCAATTACATAAGCAACATGATGCCATTGACCATCTGCTAAATTCAATCCTGTACTTTGGATAATTTCTGTATTCCAAAGTCTAGTTTTAAGATTGCCCCCTTCTAAAAAAATATGCCTATCATGTCCACCAACACCCAAATCACTATCAACTACACTAAATAATCCTGCATTTGTATCTGTAGTTTTGAAGCGAAATTCATGAGTAACTTCTGTTTCTGGAACATCTATATCAATACTAATATAATCATCTACTCCATCTAATTTGAGATTATTGCCAAATGACTGTTCAACCGTCAATTCTTGTCCATCAACTATAAGAGTAGTTGAATCATCTTCCAATTTTGGTGATTGTAACTCATTTGTTTTAAAATTATCCCCTGCAACAAGCACTGCTAATATCTCGCTTTCATCATCATTAGAATCTACAGGATTTCCATAAGCTTCTATAAAATTTTCTTTTTCTTCAACTAAAACCTTACCTATAGCACCTGGATTATCTGCATTATCAATCAAAAAATCACTGTTAATATAAATCGTCTTTGTACTTTCAGCATATGCACCCAAAGCACCTTTCATTTCCACATTAGATAAAAATTCTACATCTGGTAAAACACCAGATTCACCAGTTAAAATATCGTAGCCTAGTGCTTGTGCTTTCTGAACATCAAAAGACTCTCCAAACACAATTTCTGCATTAGTTGTAAAGTTATCATTGAAAATACTTGTAGCAGCATAAACCAATGCTTGCTTTGCATCCCCTTGATTTTCCCAGGCATCAATTAGCATCTCACCAGCTAAATGAATCATTTGGTTTGGACTAAATTCTGTATCATTCGCTTGGAAAGGGTCCAGTGAATTACCTAAAGCTTGATTTAAAGATGTATCTAAAATTTGATTATTAAATATTGGCTGCTCTTCCGGCATCATGATATATACTCGATAACTTATAAATCCAAGATAAGTGAATCTATTTAGATTTGTAAGAATAAAAAGAAAAAAATCATGCTACCTTCAATTTTATTTGTGAATTAAGTATTTCCACGTTTAGTAATCAAATCACTTTAGAATAAGCAATTTACTATTGATTATTTTTTCAGTGCTTTTACATAAAAACACCATAAAATCAATATATATTCGTTACATTTTATATACAATAGAAATATTTAAAATTACATAAAAATAACGTTGAGAAAAGTGAGTAGTGAATAGGGAAAAGGCTTTGGAGCCAGTTTACACTACGTAATGTAGCGCTGGTTTATTCACGCCGACTTACTTATACAACAATGAAATAGCAAATAGCGAAAAACTACTTAGACCTAACGGGAGCATCCCCATTTTGAACAAACATTTTACCCGACACCCTGCAAGGGTGCGGCTACAGAAACAAGGTAAAGGTTGATTGTGAAAACCCCAAGCTGAAGATTATATAATAGTTTGATGGATTGGTATACCATATAGGTAAGAGAAGAAGAGAGCAAAAAACTTAGTTAGCGGATTTTTTCGCAAACCTAACTTTTCAAACACCTTCTAAGATAAATTACTGATTTGAATATAGAGGCTCTTAATTTACAGTAGTATTATTTATTACTTTTACGTAACATAACTTACGCAACGGGCACATTTTCATTGTAGGGGAGGCAAAAAGCGGAGTAGATTCTCTTCCCGCTTTATTGCCGTTGCTGTGACACTTTGAGTAACTGTGAACGTAGTAACAATGTATTCAGTGTCACGCACCAGCAGAGTATTGTGACAATTGGGTAAGTCCTGTTTAGGTTTAAATGCTATTTGATATGAAATGTAATGAATATAGATATTGTTAGTTGCTCTTATTTAAAAGCACTGGAAATATAATCACTAGTAAATTTTTTATTTTAAAAGTGAGTTGATTGACTATTGAAAAAGGTTTATTTCAAAACAATAGTGGCATTGGAGCCCAAATCAGTGGACAATAATGATGAAAGCGCTTAAATAAATAAGCGCTTTCATACCTCCGTTTTCACGGGTAAAGTTTTCCTCGGCAGTGTTATAAAGGCTTTTTAGGTTAGTTGCACTAGCTTAACTAAATATATTTGTTTAACAACTAACGACAGTGGTACAAGCCCGAAAGCACCTGTAAGTGTCGTGACCCAAATAACGTAGCTTTCGCTTAACCTGGCTACATCCCCACTGTTTGTCAGCAAAATTCAGCTTTTTACAGTGTTTAGCGTATAGCACTCTCTGACATCTTGCACCATTCTCAACAACCACCTTGGAATAAATTCCAAGGCTCAAAAACAAAGTCTGATAAATCAGACTGAGCAAGGTTTTTAGGTGATTATAGTGCGTTTTAACGTACTTTGTATATGAGCCTCGGAATTGATTCCGAGGCGGGTATTTGGGCTTAACAAGAATGGTGCAAGATTTAAGCTCTTTTGCTAAACGCGATTGCTTTTGACTCGTTCCCAGTCTCCGGGCTGGGAACGCATTGCCAAGAGGCTCTGCCTCTCGTATAATCTTCTGATGAAGGCAGAGCCTTCAAACATCGGTTCCCAGCCAGAGGCTAGGAAGCAGTTCTAAAATATATCTTGATGTCACCGGCAAGTGTGAGCGCGATTGTTTTTCCACTATCATATTTGATGGGGTCCAATCGCGTTTCTTCGATTCTAATTATAATTTGAGAAAAGGCGATTAAAATGTGTCCATAACAAAGGTAGTCTGTGAGGAATGCCTAATTTTCGTTATAATATTTCTCCATAAATTAGCTGGCTGCACTCGTAAAAAGTTAAAATGACTATTTAGAATATGAGAGCTACGCCAAGGGCTAAAAAAATAAATGGCTCAGTACAAACATGACCGCTTCTTCAAGTTTTATATCCAGTCTTTATATAAAACGAAAGGGGAAACTCTACAAAATATTCAAGTCCGTAATGATGAAGACCTAGA
Source organism: Cyanobacteria bacterium J06633_8 (assembly GCA_039820645.1). Lineage (GTDB taxonomy): Bacteria > Cyanobacteriota > Cyanobacteriia > Cyanobacteriales > Nostocaceae > Rivularia. The sequence continues at coordinate 3,163 of JBCBPQ010000300.1, forward strand.
AATCGATTTAATGTTTACAGTCGAGGAAGAAAAGTCCGGGTGGCTTTCTGAAAATTTAGGTTTATTCGACTTGTTAATGCAAGAACATTCGACTCTCATTATTGAACATTATAGTTCATATTTAGAAGAGACTGACATTAATAAATCGATTACTAGAAAGAATTTGTACTGGGATAGAAAGAAGAAAGAACTACTAGAAAACGCCAAAACCAAATCGGAATTAACAAGTCGAGAACGACTGTCGAAGGAATCAAAAAAACAAATTGAAAATCAAAATCCATTTACCTGGATTCTTACGGTTAATTGCAGTGAAAAACTATTAATATTATGTAACGCTCAACCAGCAGAAGAATTGGGTGTAGGTGTGTATCGACTTTCACCAATTTTGCGGATGGGAATTGTTATTATTGAGCAACTGGTAGATAGCCCAGAAACGATGTGGTTGAAAATGCTGGGAAATAAAAAAACTGCCCAGAGTGCTTTTAAATTTATCAAGCAGTTGTCTCCAGAGCGCCGGGAGAAAAATGATATAATTAGTGCATGTATAAAATACTGTGTTTACCTGAAAGATATACCTACAGATAGCTTAACTCCAGAAGAGGAAGATTTTATGAAAACGATGCAAGAAATCGATGCTTGGTATGAAGCTGAAATTAACAAGGCTAGGTTAGAAGGCAAATCAGAAGGTGAATTTCTAGGTAAGCTAAAAGGTAAGATTGAATCGGCAAGTAATATAATTCGGGCTAAGTTTAGCGCCTCGTCTCTTACGCCACAAATAGTTAGTCAACTCAAACAGTTAAACGAGCAGCAACTTGATGAATTTACAGTACTCATGTTTAATTGGCAACAACCTATTGAGATGGAGGAATGGCTCTCTATGATTGAAAAATCTAAGAGCTAATTAATATTATTAGACATCTCCAGAAAAGAATGTAGAGACGGCTCCTAAGAACTTCTCTACAAGGGTTTTAATATGCACATATTTAATTACCGGAGATGTCTATTATCGGTTATGCGCCATCAGTATTAATATCAGCTTTAAAACTTATTGAACAAAAACTGCTACAACCTTCTTTAATTATCGGAATGCCCATCGGCTTTAGTCATGCTCCAGCAGCCAAGCGGCGGCTAATGGCTTCTGGTGTTGATTATATTACTACCGTTGGTACTGTTGGTGGGGGTTTTTTAGTCGCGATCGCGATTAATAGTTTAATGGAATCCTTGATTGAAAAACCCGATTGTCATTGTTATTTGGGCAAGGGTGATTAATTAGAAGCAGCTGTAAAAGTCTCATTCCATCAGATATAAGCATCACCTGGAAACGTACTGATAATAGTAGTTCCAGGTGATTATGTATAAACTTTAACTAGTCCATAGTTGAAAAATGAAGCCAGAGGTAATTGATATTAGCCAAGCAGGGTGCGACGTAAATCATTTAATCTATTCATCCAACCATTTAAGAATACGCCCATCTTCGAGTCGCCTGCAACAATATTCCTGTAAACTTGTTCACGAGTATTAAGATATGCTCGTAACACATTATTCTCATCACCTCCTACTGCTAGAGCTTTCTCCAGCATCCCTCGTGAGCCACCGATACCATGATTTACAGAAGCATCAAAATGAGCTATGGCTAGTTTTGAAGATAATTTATCACTACCTGAAGCAAGCCAGTAATTCTTATGATAGATATCTTGGACTTCTGCATCTGAGATATAGCGAACATCTTTGAAGCCTAAGCCCAATCGATTACGATATCCATTGTAAGTATTTTGGGTAATTCCTTTATTTGTTGCTCCACCTGGATCGTTGGGATGGTTCACATAGCCACCTTCCCATTTCAATGTAAAGCTTAAAGCATCTTCAAGATTCCCTCCCGTAGAACCACCTCCCGTGCTAACATCATTTGGCTGCAATTCCCAAAAGGCTTGAAGAGGACTGATAGTAACACTGCGAAGCCAATTCAGATCCTTGTGCGCTCCTAAAGTTTGCTTATAACCATGACCATGTTGAACTTCTAAATGTAAATGGTTTTCAGAATCAGTTTTTGCAAGTTGTTGACCAACATTAATGCGTTGACCTTGAGAAACATATTTAGTTCCTAAATGACCATAAACCCAGTGATTGCCATCATCAGCATCAATGCCCATAAAGTTATGATTCATCCAACGAACAGTACCACCAACTGCTGCTTTAACTAATGTTCCTTGAGAAGCCTGAATATCCAAGCCACCGTGCCATTTACCGAAATAATTGTAATATCCTTGGTCATAGGCATAACCAGAATTGACAGTATTTACTCCTCCAAAGATAGTTTTCGACAAATCTTTGTAAATGTCAAATATTTCAGAAGGCATATCTACTTGCCATTTATCTCCAGAAGTAAAGTTACCACCAGGAAATTGTGCGCTCTCACCACTTACACGATCCCACATTTCAGTGGTGCTTTTCTGACTCCAGTTTTCACCATTAGTATTACTAGTGTTACCAAAGAATTTTTTCAATACCGATTCAACATTAGATGAAGGTGCTGATGCTGTCAAATCTGTCACACTTAAATCAAACAAGGCACCTCCATCACGTTCAAACATCTGAGCATGAAAATCAAATGTTCCCGATTCAGGTGCAACAAAAGTAAATTCCTTGCCACCATGAGCATCACTTAAAAATGTACCACCTAGTGCATTTTCTGTGATATTGAAAGGATTACCATCCAGTTTATGCGCCCACATCCGATAACCGTCATCTGAGCGCAGCTTGACTTTATAAATATGTCCTGCGGTTAAATCAACTCGTGTATAAGCGTGCATAGCAAAGAAGTCGATGGGAACTTCAGGAGCAGGTGAACCATTACCCCAATTTTGTGCGTTCATTCCCCATGTTCCATCACTACGAATATTTCCACCTAAATTCACTGTACCAATCTTGTGATTATCATCAATAATTGGATTTCCTTGTCCGTTCCAATTATAAAAGGTTGCGTTCCACGAGTTAACTATTCCATCAGGATTGCCAAAGTTGTTATAGGGTTGATGAGGACGTTTAGCATTATTTGTAAATAAGTTGGTTAAGTCACCATGCATCCCATGTTCATCAGCTTGCCAACGCTTGGTAAATGAGCCATTTCCGTGAGAGGTGTAACTCTGAAGCATTCCATAAATATCATTAGCAAAATGACCTTTTTCTTGAAGTAAAAAATCATCACTACCGTTACCATCGAAATCACCAACAAACAAATTAGTTAAATCACCATTCTTTGAATGGTCGTGCATTACAAATTGAGTATTAAAAGAACCGTCACCATTGGAAATGAAAGTTTCAAACATCCAATGGGGTTGTGAAGCGAAATCACCTTTTTCTTGTCGGATAAAATCAGTTTTACCATCCCCATTAAAATCTCCCATAACCAGATTTGTCATGTCTCCATGAAAACCTCTGACAGCTTCCTCGCTAACCCAAGCGTTTCTGAAAGAACCGTCTCCATTTGAGAGATAAGTTTCAAGCATTCGTCCTGCATCATTAGCAAAATGACCTTTCTCTTGACGCATAAAATCATCACTACCATCCCCGTCGAAATCGCCAATAAATATATTGGTTAAATCACCGTTCATTGCATGGTCATGCATTACGAATTGAGTAGTGAAGGAACCATCACCATTGGAAATAAAGGTTTCAAACATCCACCACTGATCTGAAGTGAAATCACCTTTCTTTTGTCGTAGAAAATCAGTTTTACCATCACCGTTAAAATCACCCATGAAAAGATTTGTCATGTCCCCATGAAAACCTCTACTGGCTTCTTCACTTACCCAAGCTTTTGTGAAAGAACCATCTCCATTTGAGAGATAAGTTTCAAGCATTCGTGCCGCATCATTAGCAAAATGACCTTTCTCTTGGCGAAGAAAATCAGATTTACCATCCCCGTTGAAATCGCCAACAAATATATTAGTTAAATCACCATTCATTGCGGTATCATGCATTGCATACTGAGTAGTGAAAGAACCATCTCCATTGGAAATGAAGGTTTCAAACATCCACCACTCGTCTGAAGCTAAATCACCTTTTTCTTGTCGCAGAAAATCGGTTTTACCATCCCCGTTGAAATCTCCCATGAACAGATTTGTCATGTCCCCATGAAAACCTTTGGCGGCTTCCTCACTTACCCAAGCGTTTCTGAAAGAGCCATCTCCATTTGACAAATATGTTTCAAACATTCTATATCTGTCATTAGCAAAATGCCCCTTTTCTTGACGAATAAAATCTGTTTTACCATCACCATCAAAGTCTACTTTATTTCCTAACAGGATTTCTTGTTTATTACGATTAGGTAAAATATTTACGTGAGTTTTTTTGGTAGGATTAGTTACCCAGGTAGGATTATTGCGTAATTCTCCATTCCGTTTAGCACTAGTAGAATCAACAGCAACATTTCCTGTATTTTCATTTAATTTCCAGTAACCAATTAATCCATTTTCATTACCAGCTAATTCTTTATCCATTGATGATTGAATTTCAGATTGAGAGCGAGTTTTATGCCAAATTCTCACATCATCAATTTCTCCATTCAAAAACTTATTTTGAGCATCATTAGAAAAACCAAGATTAATTCGTTTTTGCCAATTAAAATTAGAAGATACTTTATTCCCAGAAGCTACCAACTCCCCATCAACATATAAATTTTGACCACCAACAGAAGCACCAATTACATAAGCAACATGATGCCATTTACCATCTGCTAAATTCAATCCTGTACTTTGGATAATTTCTGTATTCCAAATTCTGCTTTTAAGATTTCCCCCTTCTAAAAAAATATGCCTATCATGTCCACCAACACCCAAATCACTATCAACTACACTAAATAATCCTGCATTTTTATCTGTAGTTTTGAAGCGAAATTCATGAGTAACTTCTGTTTCTGGAACATCTATATCAATACTAATATAATCATCTACTCCATCTAATTTGAGATTGCTATTGAAAGTAGAAGTATTTGTTTCTGGATTAGTATTTATATCAGTATTATTTACCCAGGTAGGATTATTGCGTAATTCTCCATTCCGTTTAGCACTAGTAGAATCAACAGCAACATTTCCTGTATTTTCATTTAATTTCCAGTAACCAATTAATCCATTTTCATTACCAGCTAATTCTTTATCCAT
>JBCBPQ010000301.1:0-8281 GCA_039820645.1 Cyanobacteria bacterium J06633_8
CACCCTGGCTTTGGCCCTCCCCTTCTTTTTGGGTGTTGTGCCCTCTTGTTTGTTGTGGGGGGCGCTCCCCCCATACGTTGCCCCCCCCCCCCCCCGCAACTACAAACCCATCTTTTGCTTAGGTTTTTCAATAATTATATTTGTGCTTTTAGTTCTGATGATTTATTAAATTTATACCACAAATTTATAGTTTATAAATACATATTCATCATAAGTAAATAGCCGAGTAATTTACTCCGAATTAGATATTTTCCCAGCATGAACTGGGACAAGCGGAAAAATATATGGCTACTTTAAACTCGTAATTTTCTTATCTATACTTTTTTTATTATTTTATACAGGTATCATTTTTTGCCATAATCTTGTCTCAAATAGCAATATATGATACTTTATATTACTGAAAGTATCATATATTGCTTCTGGAATTATTAAATATCAACATGAGATAAGTTTTTCTTGGATTAAAACCATTTTTTGATGTAATTAGCGTCGATATCAGCCTTAGCTTAGCCTGCTAGTTATCCATTTAAGTTGACTATTTAGACCATAAAACACCATTTTTTATACTTATTTGGGCTTTGAAAGATAATTAAATAGTCAATTTATTATTGCCTTAATAAGTAGATACAAGTCAACTTACTACATATCTTTAAATTACTTTATATTAACTATTTATTTATTTCCCTTCAAAAAGCATTACTATTAGCATAAACTAAATTAATTTTCCATTAAAATTCAGAGATTAAGTATTCATTACTATATTCAATAGTTGACATTTTATTTAGTAATAAATAGCCTTTATGACAATATATTAAGGTTTAAAGTTTCTGTACATTTTCTGATATTTTATGCTTTGGAATTCTGTAAATTCAGATACAATTTGGAAATTCATAAAATGAATAAAGAATAGCAATACAGGATTTTAATTTTTATAAAGAAATTAGCTTTAGTGAGTAATTAGTTCTCATATCACGAAAACGTCATTTAAGCCAGAAGATGGTAAATATCAATCAATTAAATGTTTTCTATCAGCCTAAGTCAACATTCAAACTGCTGGTTATCGCCCCTGGTGACCAAATTTTCTGTAGAACTTCTTACCGAAAAGTGTTGTCATAGATACGGTTTTTTTTATGGAGTCAGTTATGGCAACGTAAAAGGGCGTGAGAAAAAGAAACTTTTCCACGCCGTAAAAAGTAAAAGTAAAGGGAAAAAAAAGATGGATGAAGTAATTAAGAACGAACAGCTAACAGGGTTAGAAGAGATTGCAGATTCAACCTTAGAAGAATTAGATGCTAGCGGTGGTACCTGGGGTCGTAAATTCGGCTACGGTCGTAAATTCGGCTGGGGTCGTAAATTCGGCTGGGGTCGTAAATACGGCAAAGGTCGTAAATACGGCAAAGGTCGTAAATACGGCTATGGACACTACTATCACTAATAGTTTTGGCTAGCCTAGCGATATCGAATAAAATGTTGGATAAAAATTTTATGACTACAGTTGTTGAACCGCTATAGTCATAAAATGACTAAATCCCCAGATAGTTTTACTATCTGGGGGTTCGGTTGTATAAAATTATGACTTACCCAGGGATGATCCACACCCTCCGGGTGAAAAGGGAAAATATATATCGTTCCAGATATTCTAGATCCCCCCATCCTCCCTTAAAAAATGGGGGCTTGCGTAAGTCCGATTAAAATTTCTAGATTAAAATCTTCTTTCCGTTCTATGACAGAAAAAGCTCTCCAGGAACTAGCATCAATCTTTAATCCTGCAACGGAAATCCCTCAAGGAGAAACTCCCTTATTAATTGCAGTCGGTGCAGTAGGGAAAGCTTTAGGGATAACTATTCGTCCTGCTGCTGAATCAGAAAGTTCTCGCACCTTGGAAGATATCGCTCGTGCTTCCGGTTTCCGTATTCGTCGAGTCACCCTGACTCCCCAATGGTGGACAACAGATTGCGGTCCACTCTTAGGTTTTACTCAAGAGGGAAACCTTCCCGTTGCTATCTTACCTGTCAAAGCTACTAAATATAAGATACTTGAACCTGTAGAGTTGAAGTATACTAGGGTCAACCAAGCTGCTGCCTCAAAACTTTCCAATATTGCTTATACCTTTTATCGCCCTTTTCCAGATAAAGAAATATCCAAAAGAGATATTCTGAAATTTTCTCTGAGAGCTCATCGAGCAGACTATTTCAAAATTATTTTGGTAGGCGTTATTGCAACTTTACTTGGGATGGTTACACCAATAGTAACAGGGATTTTAATAGATAATGCAATTCCCTACGCCAACCGCAAATTATTAATCCAGATGGGTTTGGGATTAGTTGCAGCCAGCTTTGGGATAATGATATTTCAATTAGTTCAGAGTTTTGTTGTTCTGAGAATACAAACCAAAGTTAGTTTAGATACTCAAGCTGCTGCTTGGGACAGATTGCTCAAACTCAAACCCAATTTTTTCCGCAAGTATTCGTCAGGTGATTTACACGAACGTGTCAGTGCAATATCCGAAATTAGAGAACAACTTAGCAGTACTGTTTTACAAACCTTATTTACCAGTTTATTCTCATTATTCAATTTAGGATTGCTACTTATTTACAGTTTCCCCCTAGCATTAGTTGCAATTGTCATAGCAATAATTTCAATAATTATTACTGCAATATCTAGTATTTTTACTAGGCAAAAAATGCGCCCCCTCCAGGAGCTTTCCGGAAACATTACCGGGCTAACAGTGCAGTTGATTGGTGGAGTTTCCAAACTTCGAGTTGCCGTAGCTGAATCAAAAGCCTTTGGGTGCTGGGCTAAAAAATATACTCAGCAAGTCAAACTCATGTTGAGTACCCAATTAATAGAAGATATGCTGGCTGCTTTTAATGTCATTTTGCCGTCGCTTAGTTCAATTGTGTTGTTTGGGTTAGCCGCTTATTTAACAGGACAATCCCAAGGAAATACTGGACTATCTACTGGAACATTTCTAGCGTTTAATACAGCCTTTGCGAGCTTTATTTTCAGTGCCACTCAATTAAGCGATACCATAATTGATGTTTTAGAAATAACCATTTTGTGGGAACGAGTCCAGCCGATTTTAAAAGCTAAATTAGAAGTAGATAGTAGTAAATATCATCCAGGAGAACTTTCTGGCAACCTAAGATTAGACCAAGTTTGCTTCCGTTACCGTCAGGATAGCCCTTTAATCTTAGATAATGTCAGCCTGGAAATAAAAGCTGGGGAATTCATAGCTATAGTCGGACCATCGGGAAGTGGAAAGTCTACTACTATACGTTTATTGTTAGGCTTTGAAACCGCCGAATCGGGGAATATATTTTACGATGGCAAAGATTTATCGGCATTAAATATAGTAGCAGTGCGGCGACAGTTAGGGGTAGTACTGCAAAATGGGCGAATTATGAGCGGTTCGATTTGGGAAAATATTGCAGGAAGTGCAATCGTTACCCAGGATGAAGCATGGGAAGCTTTATATATGGCAGGATTAGCGGATGATATTGAAGCAATGCCAATGGGCATACATACAATTATTTCAGAAGGAGGTGGCAATCTTTCGGGTGGGCAACGGCAGCGGTTGTTTATTGCTCGGGCTTTGGCACGCAAACCCAAAATTTTGCTATTTGATGAAGCGACTTCTGCATTAGATAATCGTACCCAGGAAATAGTTACTCAAAGTTTAGAAAAATTGGGAATAACTCGGATAGTCATAGCCCATCGGTTGAGTACCATTCGTCATGCAGATAGGATTTACGTGATGCAAGCAGGGAAGATATTACAACAAGGGAGTTTTGAGGAATTAGCAGGTACAGAAGGATTATTTATGGATTTAATGATGCCACAGATGACATCAGAGGTTGGGCGGAAAAGTTTTTAGTTGTATCTTGCACTTATTGATCCCCCCTAACCCCCCTTTAAAAGGGGGGAATTGCAATCAAAGTCTCCCTTAAAAAAATCCAAAATTTTAGTTAAAAAATAAAATAAATTAAATGTCTGAAGAAAAAAACAGTATCTTTCGTGAAAAAGCACTTAATCAATTATCTTCCCCAGAGCAACTAGATAGATTGATGCAAGTTGTCAGCCCCAAGGATTGGCTACTTTTTGGAGGATTGGGAGTTTTTGCAACTTTAGGAGTAGTTTGGAGTCTCAAAGGCAATATTTCCATAACGGTTCAAGGTAAAGGAATACTGATTAATCCCCGTCAAGTGGTGCAGTTTCAATCTCCCATATCCGGACAGTTAAAATCATTGAAAATCAGAAACGGACAATGTGTCAAAAAAAATGACATCTTAGCAATAGTAGATCCTTCCGACAAAAAACAGCAGTTGCAACAACAAGTCAATAAATTAGCTCAGTTAAAACAACAAGCAGCAAAAACTGGTGTATTACGAAAACAGCGAATGCAACTAGAAACAGAAGCAATTGCAGCAGAGCGAAATACTTTACAACAAAGGTTGCAAGATACTCAATCTTTAAATCCGCGCATTAAAGATGACAGCCTCAAAAGTATTTCGGAACAACGTCGCAGTCTCGGGCAAAGTCTTAAGGATGCCAAGGAATTAACACCCGTACTGCAACAAAGACTTACAAAACAACAAGAATTACAAAAACAAGGAGCAATTTCTCAAGAACGAGTATTAGAAGCAGAACAAGAATATCGGCAAGCCCGACAAAAGATATCGGAAATTCAAGTCCAGTTGCAACAGTTACAGGTACAAGAAACCGAAATACAGCAGAGAAGTCAGGACAATATCAATAGTATTACTCGAATAAAGGCTGACTTAGAAAAATTAGGCACCCGCACCAAGCAACTGGAACAGACTAACCTCGAAACTATCAATATCGAGAATAATCAAATTGAAGAAGTAAGGCAAAATATAGCACGTTTACGCAAGGAAATTGGAAATAGTGCGATAAAAAGTCCCCATACCGGATGTATTTTAGAAATCACTGCGACTGTGGGACAATATGTCAATCCTGGAAACCGTTTGGGAACTTTGCGAACGACTCGAATAGCTAGCGAAATGTTGAGCGTAAACTACTTCGCACTTAAAAACGGCAAAAAAATCAAACCGGGAATGAAAATATTAATTACACCCGATACTGTCAAACGGACGAGATTTGGTGGAATTGTTGGAGAAATTAAGCAAGTTTCTTCTTTCCCAGTCACTTCTGAAGGTGCTACTTCTGTAGTCGGGAACTCTGAAGTGGTGAGAAACTTGATGGGAGAAGAAGGAGGTAGGATTGAAGCAGTTGCGAAATTAGCATTCGATTCCAAAACATTCAGTGGCTACAAATGGTCATCTTCTAAAGGACCACAGCAAAATATTTCCCCTGGCACTACAACAACAGTAAAAGTAACGGTAGAAGAGCGTAAACCAATTACTTTTGTCTTACCAATTTTAAGAGAGTGGAGTGGGATTGAAAGTTCTTAATAAGACTTACGCAAGCCCCCCTTCCCAAGGGGGGTTGGGGGGATCTCAACGGCTGAAATACTTGATTTATCATTGTGGTTGCGCCCATTTCGGTAGAAGAGCGTAAACCAATTACTTTTGTCTTACCAATTTTAAGAGAGTGGAGTGGGATTGAAAGTTCTTAAGTTTACCTAATGTATCTAGAAAAATTAAATGTACTGTAAATTAACCACAAACCCGGTTTTTTCAAAAAACCGGGTTTCTTAATTATCCCGACTTATCTATCAAATAGTTGCTACTTATCGCCTTTCCCCATCAATCTGTTTGTGAAAGAAGAAATAAACCGATAACTCTTACGAACAAAATTCAACAAAGAAAGCGGTACTTTTAATTTTAACGGGTAAATTAAAGGAAGATATACCCAATAATATGCTTTCTTAACATTATCCCACTTAGAACATTTTTCTTGTTGCAGAAAATCTGATATATCTACAACTAATCCGCTGCCTTCATGCATCATTACATTACGTGCATGGATATCGTGGGGAAAAAGTCCGCGACTTCTTGCGTAATCTAAAGCTTTGTCAATATCTTCGATAACTTTTTTGGGAACGCGCATACCAAGTTGAATGCAGTCCCATATTGTGACTCCATATAGCCGTTTCAAGACTAAAAAACCGTCTTCAGCATAGAATAATTGTGAAAAAGCAGGATGTTTACCCAAACGCTTGTAAACTTCTACCTCTTCCTCAAAACCAGGTCTTCCCGGAGCGTAAATCTTAACTACCACATCTTGATAATCTGGATGATGAACCACAGCAGCGTAGTTTCCCGTACCAATTAAAATCCAAGGGGGTGGTATATGACGAACTTTTATCGGATCGTGAGGATTAACGCTTTCTATTTGAAGTTTTGGAAGTAGTTCAACGCGAATATTCTCAACGAAGCCATCTATTTGCAAGGTTTCCATAGTCAATAAGCACCCAGATTTAGCTGTTGACGGGCACCCATCAGAATTTTTTTTAGAAGAAAAAAATCTTCTGAGAACCCTTGACGAGAAATTGCCTCGAATTAAAGTCACAATAAAGTTACCACACGGCTATCATCAAATATAAGTAGTAACTACACACAAAAAATTATTTTTACGAATGAGGTAAGGAGTTCATAACTGATAATTCATAACTATCAACTCATAACTGATAATTCAATAATGCTCGGTTAAGGGGAGATCCTCCCTAGCCCTCCTTAAAAAGGAGGGAATTCAGCCCCTAATATTGACTCATAATCCATAACTATCAAATCTAAAATCTAAAATCTACAATATGAATCCTATAACAGTAATTGGTGGTGGATTAGCTGGAACTGAGGCAGCTTGGCAAATAGCCCAGGCTGGAATTCCGGTGATTTTTTATGAAATGCGTCCTACACGTTTTGGAGGAGCGCACCATACGGAACATTTAGCGGAATTGGTATGTAGTAATTCTTTTGGAGCAATGGCAAGCGATAGAGCTGCTGGTTTGCTCCATGAAGAATTGCGCCGTCTCGGTTCTATCGTGATTTCTAAAGCTGACGAACATAAAGTTCCTGCCGGTGGAGCATTAGCTGTTGATAGAGGTGTGTTTAGTCAAGATTTGACGGAAACACTCGCGAAACATCCTTTAATAGACTTTCGCCGGGAAGAGTTACGAGAAATTCCTGAAGGTATTGTAGTTTTAGCAACTGGACCTCTTACAAGTCCCGATTTAGCCGAAGATTTGCGTCGTTTCACGGGAATGGAATATCTCAGCTTTTTTGATGCTGCCAGCCCCATAGTTGTGGGAGAATCCATAAATCACGATGTTGCTTTCATGGCATCCCGTTACGACAAAGGGGAAGCAGCTTACCTTAATTGTCCCATGAATAAAGAGCAATATCTCAAATTCTGGGAAGAATTGCGTCAAGCCGAACAAGTTGAATTAAAAGGCTTTGAAAGAGAAAACGCCAAATTTTTTGAAGCTTGTTTACCCATTGAAGAACAAGCACAACGCGGTGAAGACACCATGCGTTATGGCCCCCTCAAGCCAGTTGGCTTAACTCCCCCTACAACTGCCGGATGGGGTAGTGATGCTCCTCCCCCAGAAACTCAAGAAGGAGAAGAAGTTAAGAAACAACGTCCTTATGCAGTTGTGCAGTTACGTCAAGAAGACAAAGCCGGAAAACTGTGGAATATGGTGGGTTTCCAAACAAACTTACGCTGGGGAGAACAAAAGCGGATATTCCAAATGATTCCCGGTTTAGAAAATGCCGAATTCGTGCGATTGGGAGTAATGCATCGCAACACTTTTATTAATGCACCCCAATTAATGATTCCCACCCTGCAATTCAAATCTCGTCCTAACTTGCTTGCAGCCGGACAAATCATTGGTACGGAAGGATACACAGCCGCATCCGCCGGAGGTTGGTTGTCAGGAACAAATGCCGCTCGCATCGCTTTAGGAAAAGAACCCTTAACCATGCCAAATGTAACCATGATGGGGGCTTTATTCGACTTTATAAGTTCTGCCTCTCCCAAACACTTCCAACCAATGCCACCCAACTTCGGTATATTACCGGACTTAGGAGTGAAAATAAAAAACAAACGCGAAAGATACGGAAAATACCGCGATCGCGCTCTACAACAGTTAGCAGTTATCAGTCAACAGTCAACAGTTAACAGTCAACAGTCAACAGTGAGCAGTTAACAGTCAATAGTTAGCAGTGATAAGCAATATTCTCTCCCCCTGCTCCCCCTGCTCCCCCTGCTCCCCCTGCTCCCCCTGCTCCCCCTGCTCCCCCTGCTCCCCCTGCTCCCCCTGCTCCCCCTGCTCCCCCTGCTCCCCCTGCTCCCC
>JBCBPQ010000302.1:0-8231 GCA_039820645.1 Cyanobacteria bacterium J06633_8
TAATAACAGAAACATGATTAGTACGTAGTTGCGCTTTAGCGCCAAACATCTTGAATAATAACTAATAACAGAAACATGATTAGTACGTAGTTGCGCTTTAGCGCCAAAAATCTTGAATAATAACTAATAACAGAAACATTATTGGTACGTAGTTGCGCTTTAGCGCCAAAAATCTTGATTAATAACTAATAACAGAAACTGACTAAGCAGATTTATCTTCTCGATTTAAAAATAAAATATTATTACCATAAGCACGCTGTAAATTTTCGGTTGTAACAACTTCTTTCATAGAACCATTAGCAATAATATGCTTATTTAACAATAATAAAGAGTCACATTGAGCTAAAGTTTCACCTAGATCGTGGGTAATTAAAAGTAATATCTTGCCATCCCTTTTTAATTCATGAAAAATATCAAACATAATATCTTCAGTCGTTTTATCAATTCCCACAAAAGGCTCGTCAAAGAAAAATAAATCAGCTTGCTGTGCCAGCGCTCTAGCTAAAAATACTCGCTGCTGTTGTCCTCCAGATAACTCCCCAATTTGACGGGAACGAAATTCCCACATTCCCACTCTATGCAATGCAGATTTAACTATTTCTTTAGACTTACGACTTGGATTGCGAAACCAACCCGTGCTTGCAGTACGAGCCATCATCACCACATTCTGCACCGTAACCGGATAATCCCAATCTACTTGGCTTCTTTGAGGTACGTAAGCAATTGACCTTAATTGCTTTTTGATCGGACAGTTACAAAATTTAATAACTCCACTGCTTACAGGAATTAAACCCAGTATCGCTTTGACCAAAGTGCTTTTACCAGCGCCATTTGGACCGATTACACCAACCATCTGTCCGGGGGAAACGCGAAAACTAACATCTTCAACAGCCACTACACCCCGGTAATCTACATCCAAATGCTCTACTTCTAGCACTCATTTCTCCTGTATGATAATGATAATTTTTTATGTTAAAAATCTACTTCCCTTCTAGTGGTAGCTACTGTATGATAACGATTATCATTCTACTGCACTATTCCTAATAAGTAATGTTTAGAAAACTACCTCTAAGTGCGATTACGGCATTAACTCTAGCTCTTGGTTTAATTAGCTGTGGTGGTAACGAGCAAGTTAATTCCAATTCTGGTACAGAAGAAAATTCTGCCATAAATGCTAGCAATACTGCAACTGGGTCCGGTCCCTTAGTGGTTGCGACTACTAGTGTCATATGTGACCTAACAAAACAAGTAGCGGCTCAAACTGTTAACTTAAAATGTTTAGTAGATGCAGGTCAAGACCCCCATACATACCAGCCAAAACCGGATGACCGTAAAGCTATCGAACAGGCTAGTTTAGTATTATACGGTGGTTATGATTTTGAACCCGGTATTATCAAAATTGTTCAAGCCAGCAGCAACGAGGCTCCTAAAGTAGCGGTTCATGAAGTTGCCGTTCCTAAGCCAATTCTTGGGGAAGAACACGACCACGGTCATTCCGGACATAAGGAAGAAAAGCACGACGATCACGACCACGATCATAAGAAAGAAGAGAAACACTCAGAAGAAAAAGCACCAGACCCCCATGTATGGCATAACCCTCAAAATGGCGTACAAATGGTGGAAGCTATTCGTAGTAATTTAGAGAAAGTTGCTCCAGATAATGCTCAATTGTATGCAACTAATGCTGAAAAAGTAACTGGGGAAATTAAAGAAATAGATAGCTGGATTAAAAAAAATGTAGCTACAATACCTGCAAATCAACGTAAACTAGTTACTACTCACGACGCTTTAAGCTACTATACTCAGGCATATAATATTGACTACGAAGGTGCTATAGAAAGTTTCAGTACTGAAGCACAACCAACAGCTGCCAGAATAGGTGAACTTTCAAAAGAAATTAAGCAAGAGAACGTACCAACAATATTTGCTGAAAGTACTAATAACCCTAAGCTAATTGAAAGAGTTGCTAAAGAAGCCAACGTAAAAGTTTCTCAGGAAAAACTATATGCCGATGGTTTGGGTGAGCAAGGTACTGATGCTGAGACTTATCAGAAAATGTTGATTGCTAATACTAAAGCCATTGTGGATGGTTTGGGAGGTAAATATACAGCTTTCCAAAAATGATAATTGATACTTGATGGTTTCAATAGTTAATAAATTTCAAAAATAGGTGGTGTAAGCACCTGTTGCACCACCTACATTTAATAGCATATAGTTTTAGCTAAATTTAAGTGTGAGGAGAAAATGATTATGAAGAAAAGCTTGTGGAAGTTTTTAGTATTTAGCCCCGTTGTGTTTGCAACATCATTATTAGTAAATGATACTGCTGTTGCACAAACTCAAACTCAAGAAGAAACCTTAGAACAAGTTACCTCTGTTTCGCAATTTTCTGACGTACAACCTACAGATTGGGCATTTCAAGCATTACAGTCTTTAGTGGAACGTTATGGGTGTATTGCAGGATATCCCAATAGCACCTACAGAGGAAACCGAGCTTTAACTAGATATGAGTTTGCAGCAGGTTTGAATGCTTGTTTGGATAGAGTTAATGAATTGATTGCAACCGCAACCGCAGACCTAGTTAGTAAAGAAGACCTTGCAACTTTGCAAAGACTGCAAGAAGAGTTTTCTGCGGAACTTGCAACTCTCAGAGGAAGAGTAGATGCTCTAGAAGCCCGTACTGCTGAATTAGAAGCAAACCAATTCTCTACAACTTCTAAACTTGAAGGTGAAGTAGTTGTCGGTATCACAGATGTATTTGAAGGAGATACAAACGACGATAATACTGCATTGGGTGCAAGAGCAAGAATTAACTTCGTTACCAGCTTTACAGGAAAAGATACTCTCTACACCAGACTGCAAAGCAATAATATAGTTGCTCCTGATATTGGCACACCAGAAGGAGGCTTAGCTTTTGCTGGTGAGAGCGGAAATAACGACATTGAATTAGATGCACTTTGGTACGGTTTTCCTTTAACCAACAGTACTAACGTCATCGCGATCGCAAATGCAGGTGCAGCAGATGATGTGGTAGACACCGTTAACCTGTTCGACGGTGACGGTACTGAAGGAGCTTTATCTAGCTTTGGTACTCGTAACCCCATCTATGGAGCAATGGATGGTGCTGGTGTAGGAGTTACGCAAGAGTTTGGCAAGAATCTATCTTTGAGTTTGGCTTATTTAGCTGGCTCTGCAAATGACCCAACTCAAGATAATGGTTTGTTTAACGGTTCCTATGGTGCATTAGCACAATTAACATTTGCACCAAGCGAGCGCTTTAAGGTTGGTTTAACTTATATCAATTCCTACAATCAGTTCAATGGTGCTGGTAGTAACGCTTCCAACTTTAATACAGTTTCACCATTGGATAATATCTCTACCCTTGCAGATGCTCCATTTATTGCTAACTCTTACGGTGTTCAAGCATCATTAGGAGTCACTAAGAATATAGTTTTAGGTGGTTGGGCTGGTTATACCGATGCTCGTAACTTAACTACATCCGCAGCTTTCCCAGACCGTGGAAGTGCGGAGATTTGGAATTGGGCAGTGACTTTAGGATTACCCGACCTGGGTAAAAAAGGTAACTTGGCAGGTATCATCTTTGGTATGGAGCCAAAAGTAACTGATTCTAGTATTGATGGTTTGAATGAAGATCCAGATACTTCCTACCACATTGAAGCATTCTATCAATATCAGATTAACGACAATATGGCCATTACCCCTGGTGTGATTTGGTTAACTGCACCAGACCATAATGATAATAATGATGATGTGGTGATTGGTACTGTTAGAACTACCTTTACTTTCTAGGAATTAGTTGTATATTCTGAAGTAAGAAAGTAATGTCTATTGCGGTATTGTTTTAGACAGGACTTACGCTCAAACTACGTGTTTGCGTGATTACGAGGGATACCGAAGTATTCAGCGAAGCTGTGGATCATCGCCAAAAACCTGGGATTGCTTAGCGACACTACGTTTCGGTCGCAATGACGATTTTGGTTTGCGTAAGTCCTGTACTTATAAGAAAAATGCCGTTCAGGTTAACGAAGTGTGTTCCGAAGGGGCATAGTGAGTCGTTAGACTAAAACCCTGTGACTTTCAGTCCAGAGTTGTATATACTGATACGTCTGCATATTTTTTTTAATGAATAAAGTTCTAATTACTTCAATAGACTATGGCGTTGCTTAATTATGGGATGATTTAGTTATATTTTGAAGGTCATATCAATAGTTTCAGACGCTAATTCATCCTGTATTTATGCAACGCCAATATTTGATTAATACTTTTATTTTGACATCCTCTAGAAAAGGATGTACAAGCATTTGTTACACAATCAAAAGCTTACTTTTCTTAGAGGGTGTTTATAAATTCGGCAAAAACCTTGGTTTGTGGTGCCCAAAGTAGTTGTATTGTTGTGCAAAATCTTTCAACAATGCCCCAAACCCTATATTTTTCGTTCCGTTTAACTCCACTCACAATGTGAAATTTATTTTATAAACACGCTCTTAGAGATGTCTACTGCTTTTTACATCGCAAGCACTGACTCGCTACTCCATTACATTTCTCTCCATATTTAGGACATCCCGTAGCATAAGTCTCGCGTTGTGATATCTCTCGACAGTATTGACAAATAAAGTTGTAAACCCTGGTATGAATAATTCGGTCGTGTGCTTTGACATTATATTCCCGGACATGGATTTTTTTGCTTGGCATAGTTTTAATAAAAATGGTCAGTAGACAATGATAATGATAATCAATCAAGGCTTGAAAAACATCAAAGTAAAAAATAGGGATAAAATTTCTATATTTATTACCTTACAAACTAAGATTGTCGAGCAAAACTAGAAAATACAATTAAATAAAGGATTTTCGGGGGTTTTTCGATTTTCATTAGTCAACAAATTTCTCTATTTGCACATTGGTTGAAAAGTAAAAACAAGCATAAAAGCTAATGTAGCATAAATACCAAAAAAAATGATAATGATTATCACTTTTTGGTCAATAATATTAGCTGTTGAGTGTAAAATGTGCTAGTCTATGTCCAAATATCAAATTAACTAGTCGGTTCTAGTAGTGCGGCAAGCGAACTTTGCGGGGTTAATTGTAAGAAAAAAAAATTAATTTTCTCCCCCTGCTTCCCTTGCTTATCCCCACCCAGCAATTTTGGCTTGTGAAAGTACTAGTACCGCTTGCGTTCGTAAGAAGTAAGAAGTAAGAAGTAAGAAGTAAGAAGTAAGAAGTTCGATTTTCTAGACTTTTCAGCCATTTTAAATGGTTGCCTTATTTATGCCGTGCTGTACTAGTGGGGAACAGCCATTAGAGTTAACGGGGAAAGTCTGGTCTAAATCCGGCACTCCCGGCTTGAAATATCTGGAATTTTGAGCCACTCCCCGCTCTAAAGAGACGGGGATTCAGGCATAGCCTTCTAACTTTTCGCCCTTCTTGGCTATCTGGTTAGAGGTTAGCACTTGGTTGGACATCTGCTCAGAGGAGCTATAACCGCTCCTACTTTCACACTCGGCTACTCGATTTACAGATTGCTGATGTTGCTTCCATGCGTCCAACAAGAACGGCTCCGTCCCCGGATACTCACATTGAGCATCCCACAATGAAAGCGAATCGTTATACACGCATCTACTCAAAAATGCACTAAACAAGTCTCGGTGCATAGGTTGAACACCTGTAACGTCCTTATGCACCCTTTCAGATAGACTTTTCTTGATGCGGGTGCCATCTAAATGCGTTTGTGACAGTGCTGTTGTTTGAGTAGAAAATGTTAGAAAGTAACCGCCAGTGTTTTCAACTTTGCGCTTAAGTTCTGATTGGAAAAAACCTGGTGACTTGGCAGAAATAGCTTTACCATAGCGTTTCTGCCAGCCTTTGATACTTACTTGTTCGGTTTTAATTTGATTGCCATGACGCAAAATATCGTTAACTAGTTTACGATTTTGGGACTTTGCGTAGGCAGCTTTACGACGCTCTAATTCAGCTTTTTTAGCTTGTATCCGTCGATAGTTTCTTGTTTTTATCCACTGCTTCTTACGGAGGTACTCCTTAAAAAATGGGGCAGGCTTTGTTAATTGATTAGTTGGGTGTTCAAACGAGCTAGTTTTGTTTGAAGCCTGCCCCATTTTTTCTCGTCGGAATTCGAGACCTTTTTTAACTTTACCTTTTTTGCGAACAATTTTATTGCCAACTTGCTTATCAAAGTCAGGCTCAAAGTTATCTGGGTTATGCATTCTTTGAGAACGCTGCATCTTTCTTTGAAGCGCTTTTATCTCGCGTTCAAAGGTTGGCACTTTGTCCGCGAATGGCAATAACCCAGCTTTACAATCAGCAACAAACGCAACATTAGAGATGTTTACATCTAGTCCAACAATCCCTTGTGTTACGTAGTTTTGTGGCTTTTGATATGGTAAACCCTCGTTAACAAGTTGAATAAACCAGCGCTTTTTACCGTTTAAGTTGCGCCATAAAATACGGCAATATTTAATAAGTGAATTTAACCCATGAGCTATTACTGGGTTGTTCCAATCTATAATTGCTTCCATTTTTAGTCCGCACCAAACAACTTGATTTTTAAGCCAGCGCAAACCTTGCCTGTTTGATTTCCCTTCTACTGACTTAAATCGTGACCTTACTTTAAAACGCACTTGTTTAGCCATTCCAAACAATATGCGTTCAACCGCTTTAAACGCTCTAGTTGCTAATTTTTGTTGAGTATTTGAATCTACTTTATCAGCAATCCAATTAGATGACTTGGCTATTAAGGTAGCAAAACTCTGTAACTCATAATCAGAAAATCTCGCTTTTTCTCTAGCTGTTTTAAATAGTTCCTTGCGCTGTTTTTTATCTTTCTCTCGGTTTATTTTTTTAGCTTGTTTGTATGGCTCGGAGTTACGTACCAATTCCATCCGGATTAAAGCCTCGTTGAGACAAGCATTATATAGTTGTCTACCTGCTTGAAATCTAGCATTCAACTGTTTTTCTTGCTTGCTATCAACTTTTAATGGCAGTTCTGTTATAAACGATGATGTGGTACTTCTAGCCATTTGTCCGACCTCCAAATGTTGTTTTTGACCTCTTGATATATACAATAATCTAGTTTACGATTTTTGTCAATAGAGATTAGCTATATACAACACGTTATGAAAGCCGTAGATAGGAAATACCGACACAATAATCATTCAGTAGGCAGCGCAACGGTTCACTTAGTTTGGATTCCTAAGCGTCGAAAGCCAGTTTTAGTGGGAGACGTAAAAAAGAGATTGCATCAAATAATTACAGAAGTTGCCAATGAAAAAGGTTGGTTTATCAAATGCTTAGAAATTGCGCCAGACCATGTTCATATACTTGTAGAGCATGAACCAGATACAGCTATAAATCAAGTAGTAAAAGCTTTTAAAGGTAGGTCAAGTAGATATTTAAGAAAAGAATTTCCGCACTTGCTGAAAATACCAGCATTATGGACTCATGCCTATTTCTATGACACAACTGGTAAGGTTAGTAGCGCGGTTATTGAAAAATACATCAACGACCCGCATCATTATTGACAGCGAATAAATTCGCTTGGGTCGAAATTCCACCCCGCTATGAATAGTCGGGGCTACCTTTCTCCCACATTACTTTAGGTGTAATTAAGGATTTGAGAATTATCTGCTTAATGTAGGCTTGTTCAGAAATCACATCTTATATTATGGAACTTGATAAGTTTCACAATACAAGTATAAGCTGTTGTGCATTAAAAATGCACAATACTCTTGGAAGAAGGAAGAAGGAAGAAGGAAGAAGGAAGAAGGAAGAAGGGACAAGAGTTGTAGCTATTAACCAATGTCAAATGAATATATAAATTAAATGCGTAGCAGCTTATGAATAAATTTGGTGTTGCTGAAATGAACCTATGAATTATCTCTACTTACACTTTGTAGTAAACGGGAAACTTATGTAAAGACGTAGCAATGCACTTTCCTTCTCAAAGTGAAATCACGTTTTCATATTTTTATATTGACTTCTCCTCTGGTTGAAATGCGGAGGATTCTAAGAGGTTGTTTGAAAAGTATCGTTTTTAACCGGCATTATCGGTTCATCCCCCTTCCCCCCTTATAAAAGGGAGGTAAAAGTCCCCCTTTTATAAGGGGAGCCACTGCGTTGGGCGGTGAAACACTTGCGGTGGACGGGTTCCCCGGCATAAGCAAAGTGTTGAACCCGAAGGGGTTCCCCGACTTGTAGCA
>JBCBPQ010000303.1:0-8168 GCA_039820645.1 Cyanobacteria bacterium J06633_8
AAAATACTCCCACAATTTGATACCCTAGCTTAAATACATAACTAGAGTGAAAGCGCGTGGATATTCAAATTGGGCGGGGAAAAGCAGCCCGCAGAGCTTACGGAATAGATGAAATTGCTTTAGTGCCAGGTGCAAGAACATTAGACCCAACATTAGCAGATACTACATGGCGTATTGGTAATATTGAGCGAGAAATCCCAATTATCGCTAGTGCAATGGATGGCGTAGTCGATGTTCCTATGGCTGTGGGTTTGTCAGAATTAGGAGCATTGGGAGTACTAAATTTAGAAGGAATTCAAACGCGCTATGAAAATCCAGAACCAATTTTAGACAAGATTGCTGGTGTAGATAAAAATCAGTTTGTACCTTTGATGCAAGAACTTTATGCAGAACCAATTAAGCCCGAATTGATCCAGCAACGAATCAAAGAAATCAAATCGAGGGGTGGTATCGCCGCAGTTAGTGCTACCCCTGTAGGGGCTACTAAATACCGTTCGGTGGTAGCCCAAGCCCAAGCAGATTTGTTCTTTGTACAAGCTACCGTGGTTTCTACAGCACACCTATCACCCGAATCGATAATTCCTTTAGACTTAGCTGAGTTTTGTAGAGAAATGCCCATGCCAGTGGCTTTGGGTAACTGTGTGAGTTATGAAGTGACTCTCAACTTAATGAAAGCCGGTGCTGCTGCGGTATTAGTTGGAATCGGTCCTGGTGCGGCTTGTACCTCCCGTGGCGTTTTGGGTGTAGGAGTACCCCAAGCTACTGCAATCGCTGATTGTGCCGCAGCTAGAGATGAATATTATAAGGAAACAGGAAATTACGTACCAGTAATTGCCGATGGCGGTTTAATCACTGGTGGTGATATCTGTAAATGTATTGCTTGTGGTGCTGATGGTGTAATGATTGGTTCTCCCTTCGCTAGAAGCGCTGAAGCTCCTGGACGTGGTTATCACTGGGGTATGGCAACTCCATCGCCAGTTTTGCCTCGCGGTACTCGCATTAGCGTGGGTACAACTGGTACTTTAAAGCAGATATTAACCGGACCAGCACAACTTGATGATGGCACTCATAATCTTTTAGGTGCTTTAAAAACAAGTATGGGAACCCTTGGAGCAAAAAATATCAAAGAAATGCAGCAGGTTGAAGTGGTAATTGCTCCATCGCTATTAACGGAAGGAAAAGTATACCAGAAAGCTCAACATTTAGGCATGGGTAAATAAATATTGTTGAGCAAAAAGATTAATTATACGAGAAATACCCAATCGTTAACGATTATTAGAGGTATGGCTACTATTTCCTCAAACGTCAATCATTAACGACTATTGAATCTCGAATCCTATTTGTCTAACACTTCCTTAAAGAAATTTTTCTTTACTTTTAAACTATGGCTGGAAAAATCCCATATGTCGCCTACAATAGAAATAGCGGAGACGCATGTTTCCGTTCACTCCTCACACCACACTCCGCCCGGACTACTGTTCGGGCGGTTCCTTATGTCTTGGAATCAATTTTCACGCTACTCTGTAAATGTATATTCCAAATACAAAGGCAGTGGTTTTTGCTGTGGTAGAATTTTCACAAAAATCAAAAACATCTGAATTATAAGGTTTTAAGGCATGTCATCAGCCACACAAGTTACAGATTCCACATTTAAACAGGAAGTTATCGAGAGCGAAGTTCCTGTATTAGTTGACTTTTGGGCACCCTGGTGTGGTCCTTGTCGTATGGTAGCTCCTGTTGTGGACGAAATTTCTTCGCAATACGAAGGTAAAATCAAGGTTGTTAAAGTCAATACCGACGAGAATCCCAACGTTGCTTCCCAGTACGGTATCCGCAGTATTCCCACATTAATGATTTTTAAAGGTGGGCAAAAGGTTGATATGGTAGTCGGTGCGGTTCCTAAAACTACATTAGCTAATACTTTGGAGAAATATTTGTCTTAACTTGAGAATGCTGAAAACTCATACTACAGCTTAGTTGAAATCGGTAGAGAACATGTGCAAATTCACTTTTCCTGCTCGTTACTTAAGCTCTACGATTTAAATTAGTTTTTCTTCGTAGTTTAATTATGATATGGGTTTTCAGTAATTTCTCAATCAGCAGCTTACCTTAATTTTGAACTAAAGCCGAACCAGAATCTGTTACATATGATTGAACTCTTCTTCGGCTAAAGGTATTTTTTTCGAGAAAATATTATCCTTAAAGTTTATTTATTGAATGAGCTTAAAGATTGGAACATTGGGTTTACTATCAGTTAAGTGTTCAAAAATATACAACTTAACTCATCTAAGCCCATTTTTTTCATTAATTAATTACTTCGTACTCTTTAAAATCGGGTTCGCTTTAATAATAATTGTTGTTATTTAGTTATAACGATAGTTAAATCAGTTTGAAGAGATAAAAATAAAGGGTTGCTTTCGCAGCCCTTTTTACTAAATAAAAATCTAAAATTTTAAATCCGAGGCTTTTTCTTCTTCAGTTTTTGCTTTCTTCTACGAGTTTGAGTCGCAACAACTGCAACGTCAAGCGGATAACCGACTACAGGAATGACTTGATACTTACGTTCTTCTTCAAACTTTCTCAGTTCCGTATAATCAAGCCAATGAATGCAATCTACAGGACAAGTGTCAATCGCTTCTTGAATTACTTCTTCAGAGTCGCCATCTTGACGCATGACGCGGGCACGCCCATAATCAGATTCTATATAGAAAGTGTTACGAGCAACATGGGAACAATGCTTGCAGCCGATACAGGTAATTTCGTCTACATACACCCCCTTTTGACGGAGTAAGCCTCCTAATTCCGGTTCCAAACCAGAACGTTGAGATTCTTCTCGTAAGAAACCCCCCAATTCCGGTTCAAAACCAGAACGCTCGCTTTGTTTATCGGGCGGCAAAGAATCAGACATTACGAACTCCAGCGCTGTACTACCAAGCGAATCGAGCCATCTTGATTTCGTTCTTGCTCGCTGACCTGAAAGCCTGCTTTTGCAGTTTCTTCAACTACTGTTCTATAAGCGTAGCGCTGGGTCACTTGCCGTAAAAAACCTTCCACAGAAAGATTCTGCGCCCAATATTGTAAATCGGCTACTAACTCGTATTCTTTCCCATTCCACTTAAACCCAATATCGTAGCCATTATCTTGCTCGATTGCTATTTCAGCAGTGTGGGTTATACCTTGATATCCCCGCAAAGAATGAGAGCCATCCTTCCAAGCTACACCTAAATCAGTAAGAGCATTCTTCAAAGATTTAAGATTGCGAATTTGTGTCTTAATCTGGCTAAAATGTGACATAATATCCGTTTATTGGTTGTGAGGCTAAATGATTAAGTTGGGTCAAAAAATTACCATTCACTGAATGTTGCTTGAGTATTGGCAACATCATTTTGAGAAAGTGCTTTCTTCTCAAAGTATTCTGAGGTTGGCTCATTGGTAAGTACAATTCCTAACTGTGCTTCAATTGCAGCAGTAACTTCCGTACAAGAAGCGCCAACTATGCCAGTCACTTTTTCTTGTACTCTACCGTCTGGATAAATTATAAATTCTAATGTCTCCATACTTTTGACCAACCATTGTGATTGAGGTTTTTACATGCTCCCCCGAAGCTGAATATGAGATTCTGCTTCTAGTAGCAACATTTTCCTTAATGATAAAATCAGTCATTAAATAACTAATTTTGCATACCCTGAAATACTTTTATTTAAAAAATTTACAAAAATTATTATTTTTAGCAGTATTTACATCAATTACATGTAAGTTTCTCTTAACCAAGCACATTAGTCAAGTTGAAAATTAATCATAATTCACAATCTATTATGAAAGTTATAGAGTTAGGGTACTGTCAACGGTGTAAAACCATAATTCAGAAAAAATACATGTTAAACCTATGATTATTATTGATTTTTGTCTATGGAATATGAAAAAATGATGCTTTTCTGCGAAATTAGTGGGAGTTTAAAGAATTAGATAGTTCTGGGATAGCCTATTCCTATTTATGGTTGTATAAGTCCCGATTAATTCAAAATACCTGAAATAACCCCTGCGATTTTCGGTAAGATTACTCAAAGAAACAGCTAGCATCGTGTTAATCAATTTTTAATTTCCTAATTGTTGTTCTTCCTCTTTTATTTCTTCATCAAAGAACAATTCCGGAGTTTGAACAATATAAGGAGCTTCAGAACCTAGTAAACCGCGCTTAATTCGTTCTGGAGTTTCAGGAAAAACCACAAACAGAGGATATATAGTATTTGTACCTTCATTCAAAATATGACTATAGCGAGGAGGCATAAACCACTCATAATCCTTGTCTAGCCAAACTTGAGTTTGTCGCCATCTTCCTAGTAATTCAGAAAAATCCTCATCGGGGCGATGAATAAATACAAGAATCTCAATCCCTGTTTTAATTTTCCATTCTGGATCGCACATCAAAATTGCTAAATCGCAGGGAAGACAAGTAGAGCGGGGTAAATCTATTTCTGTTTTACGAATGCGGATAATTGGTAAAGGAATCGTCACAAGACTTTCATCTGGGCGACGTAGGCTAGGAATCATTTCTAAATAGGGGCGATGCTGCTTTAAAAGAGCAACCGCTGCTGAACGTTCGCTATATTCAGCCAAACTGATTTCATATTGAGATTTTTGTACGGGCATAAATAATTTTGGATTTGAGATTTGAAATTTTGAGTTATAAGTTACGAATTAGGAATTATTAGTTCAGAATTTTTAATGTTAGAGTTTTCATCTTTTTAAAGTAGGAAGTTATCAATTAACTTTTTTACTTGATAACTGATAACTGATAACTGTTATTAACCCAATTCTTCAAAGACTGCGAACATTGGTAAATACATTGAAAGTAGAATCACGGCAACCATACCACCAATAACCACAATCATTAAAGGTTCTAAAACACTAGTCATAGCTTTTACTGCTTGTTCAACTTCATCTTCATAAAAATCGGCAACTTTCATTAACATTCCATCTAATTCTCCGGTTTCTTCTCCAATACTCATCATTTGAATTGCCATAGGAGGAAAACAGTTTTCTTTTTGTAAGGCGATACTAATCATTCCGCCTTGTTGAACTTCGTTTCTTGCAGAATCAATAGCGTTAGCAATTATCTGGTTTCCTGATGTATCTCGGACAATTTCTAAGGAGGTTAAAATTGGTACTCCGGAACGAGTTAAAGAACCAAAGGTACGGCTAAAACGAGCGATAGCTGATTTTTGGATTAAGTCACCAAATAAAGGTAGTTTTAAAGAAATAGCATCGATATTTAATGTACCTACAGGTGTTTTATAGTACATATCGAAACCTACTTTTGCTCCGACAACAATACCAATAAGAACAAAAAGTCTCCAGCTTGTAAGCACACCACTTATCCAGAGCATAAACTGCGTTAGAACTGGTAATTCCGTTCCCAAATCCTTGAATATATTGGCAAAAATTGGAATTAGAAAAATAGTCATTGCTAGAAAAATGATTACCGCTAAACCACCCACTACCGTAGGATAAGACATTGCCGATTTGATTTGATTTTGCAGTCGAGCCGTATCTTCTAATAATTTTGCCAAACGATTGAGAACTTCATCCAAAACACCCCCAACTTCCCCAGCTTGAATCATACTCACATACAAACCATCAAAACATTCAGGATGTTTCCGCATTGCATCGGAAAGATTAACACCGTTTTGTACTTCACTACTAATATCTAATAGTGCTTCTTTTAACTTTGGATTGGCGCATTGTTCGG
This sequence comes from Cyanobacteria bacterium J06633_8, assembly GCA_039820645.1. GTDB lineage: Bacteria > Cyanobacteriota > Cyanobacteriia > Cyanobacteriales > Nostocaceae > Rivularia. The sequence goes on from JBCBPQ010000303.1 coordinate 5,750, forward strand.
AAAGCACTCCTAAACTTCTGACAATGGCAACCCCTGCATTTGTCAAAGCAGCAAACTGACGAGAAAAAATTGCTTTATCTTTAACAGCAACTGTAGCAAGTTTGTTTTGCAGTTTTGTTAAATCGAGGGCATCACCAATATCAAAACCTTTGAATTCTTGTAAATCCTGGATTACAAAACCTTGTTGTCTTAATTCAGTGCGAGCATCTGCTAAAGAGTTTGCACTAATTTTTTCTTGTTTGGATTTTCCCTCAGAATCGCGAACCTTTGCAACAAAAGTAGGCATAATTTATATAGTTTAAATTCAAAAAATCAAAATTTTAACTTGTTTAATGAAAAGTAGTTAGTAGTTAGTGATTGGCACAAATAACAACTAACTACTAGTAGAATGTTTACCAACAACTAACGTCTTACACCAGCTTTTGCCTTACCATTTGATGCGGAATCAACTAGACGTTGGATTTCATCTGGCTTGGAAGTTTTTGACATAGCGGCTTCAAAAGAAATAGTTCCTGCTTTGACATAATCGGCAAGAACCTTTTCTAGAGTTTGCATTCCTAATTTTCCACCAGTTTGAATTGATGAGTAAATTTGAGATGTTTTACCTTCACGAATCATGTTAGAAATAGCAGGAGTCACAATCATGATTTCCTGAGCCATGACTCGACCAAATTCGTTAGGTTTGGGATTTTTCTTTGGTACTAAAGTTTGGCTAAATACTGCAACTAAAGAGTTAGATAACTGTACGCGCACCTGAGTTTGCCTATCTGCTGGGAAAACGTCAATGATTCTATCTACGGTTTGTGGCGCTGAAGATGTGTGCAAGGTTCCGAATACTAAGTGACCAGTTTCTGCTGCGGAGATAGCCAGAGAAATTGTTTCTAAATCCCGCATTTCTCCAATCAAAATAATATCTGGATCTTCACGTAAAGAACCCTTCAAAGCATTAGCAAAACTTTTTGTATCTTCACCTAACTGACGTTGGTGAACCAGACTTTGAATTGGCTCGTAAACAAATTCAATCGGGTCTTCAATTGTTAGGATATGTTCTGCTTTAGTACGGTTGATTAAATCAATCATTGCCGCCAAAGTTGTTGTTTTACCGGAACCTGTGGGACCAGTTACCAATATCATTCCTTTGGGTTTGTCGCACATTTCTCGGACGACATCTGGTAAACCCAATTTATCGAAGTTAGGAATTTTAGAACTTAATGCTCTTAAACAAGCAGCATAAGTACCGCGTTCTTTATAAACATTTACCCGGAAACGTGCTAATCCTTTTACACCGTAAGAACAATCTAATTCCCAATTTTGTTCAAGAATTTTACGTTGGGAATTATTTAACATACTAAAAATTAGTCTCTGACATTGATCCCCACTTAAGCTTTCTTCTCCGATAGGTGTTAATTTACCGCTGATACGAAAATAAGGAGGCAAACCAGCGGACAAATGCATATCCGAACCTCCCATTTCAATCATTTGTTCCATTAAATCTTCAATCATCATTTCCATTTTTCTGTACCTTTTATTAGTTGATATTTTTCAGTTGATAGTTGTTATTTGTTAATTGATAGTTGATAGTCGATAGTTGTTATTTGTTAATTGACGTATCACACCCTACGGGTGAAGGTTATTAATTGCGAATCACTACTAACCACTAACCACTAACCACTAACTACTAACCACTAACCATTAATCTTGAAATCTCGATGTCATACAGTAAGGGCAATCTAACCATTCAGGTTGTAATTCTGCTTCACAATTTCGGCAAGTCAAACCACTCTTACGTTTAGCTTTCAACTCTGCTTCCAAGCCCGTGTCGGTAAATGTTACCCGCTCTACTTCTTCGAGAGTCGTAGCTCCTTGGCGCACTAAATCTAAGCTGTAAGCCAGTAAGGTTTTCATTCCCTCTTCGACTGCTGCTTCTTTAATTAATTCTGTTGGTGCTTCCTCGTTGATTAGAGTTTGAATGCGTTCTGTAATTCTCATTACTTCGTAAACACCGCAACGTCCTTTGTAACCAATGCCGTTACATTTTTCACAAAGAGTGTTGTTTGCTTTAGCTTCTTGAACCTGTTCGATGCTGAGTGTATTAGCTTTATAGAAAGTGACATCAGCTTCTTGAGATGCCGATAAACCATAGCGACTGAGTTCTTGCGGTGTAGGCGAGTATTCAATACGACATTCGCTACATACGCGACGCATTAAACGTTGTGCCAGCACCCCGATTAAAGAACTAGAAATCATAAAAGATTCAATACCCATTTCTCCGAGACGGGCGATCGCACCGGGAGCATCGTTGGTGTGCAGGGTTGTTAATACTAAGTGACCTGTCAATGCTGCTTCGATAGCAGTTTTTGCAGTTTCTTTATCTCGGGTTTCACCAACAAGTAATACATCTGGATCTTGTCGCAAGAAT
>JBCBPQ010000304.1:0-8165 GCA_039820645.1 Cyanobacteria bacterium J06633_8
GAGGCAATCTTATTTTCGTTTTTATTTTCGTTATTTTCTGAAAGTTGCATAATTAATTTTTAGTATATGTAAATTGGGGATTGGGCATGGGGCATTGGGCATTGGTAATTGGTAATTGGTAATGGGTAATGGGTAATTGGAACTGTTGCTAATTGAATTTTTATAATCGCTCACTGTTAACTGTTCACTATCATGGTACTGCTCACTGTTAACTGTTCTCAAATCCCTCCGACAAATCTTCCTGGACTTAAGATATTTTCGCTATCAAATTGTTTTTTAATTCCTCGCATTAATTCCAACCCATTACCGCTATAACCCCAAACATCTAGCATTTGCTTAACTTCTATTGGTGCTGATAATATCGTGAGAAAACCACTATATAGCTCGCACAATTTTCGCATTTCTAACACCCTTGTTTCATCTTCAATTCTCAACATTCCCAAGCCGCTAGATATGTTAATCAAACCTAATTGGGTTCGATCTAAAACTTCTACGGCAGTATTTGGCAATACTCCTATTTTGCAGGTAATTTCGGCTCCAGACTCATTTAAATGTATTTGTTCTGGCAATCTCTGCCATAAGCTTTGTTCTTCTTTGTTGGAATAAGTTACTAATCCTAATCCTAATTTTTCACCTATTTGTAAAACTTGATTTAACTGTTCCTTAACGCTTTCGGCAATACTCTCGAAGCGAACAACTAAGGCTAATTCTTTACCCAATCCCATACTCGATACTAGTTGAGCGGAAAGTAAATCTGCTTGTGTAGGTGTTAAAGCAGAGCCGCGAATGGTATTTGCTGCTTGAGATATGGCTTCTTTATTACCTAATAACATTGCTGTACCCGAAGCTGACTGCATCGGATATAAACGAAATGTAGCTTCTGTAATAATACTTAGAGTACCGTAAGAACCAGTAAATAATTTCATTAAGTCATAACCGGCAACATTTTTGACAACTCTGCCACCAGCACGGGCAATTTGACCGTCAGCACGCACAAAGGTGACACCTAATAATTGGTCGCGGACGCTACCATAACGCTGCCGTAAAGAGCCTGTATCGCCGGTAGCTATGATGCCACCAATAGTTGTTAAATTGGGCGCTGTTGGGTTAAGGGCAATGATTTGATTATGTTTGGCTAAAATTGTTTGAATATCGGCAAATTTGACTCCTGCTTCTACTGTAAGAGTTAAATCACCCACAGCATGATTGATAATTTTATTAAGACGTTGCGTACTAACAACGATATCAACATGTTCTGCCAAACTACCCCATTTGAGTTTACTGCCGTTTCCACAAGGTAAAACGCGCCATTTGTTGCGATAAGCTTCGCTAATAACTCCGGCAAGCTGTTCCTGGGTTTGAGGATAAACCATACATTTGGGAAGATTCCCCGGTAATATGGCTTCTTTTAACTGTTGCTTGTCCAATTCATAAGTTAGATTTTCTTCTCCTACAATAGATGCAAGAATAGAATGGTAGACGTTCAGCGTACCCTGTTCGCTAGACATCGGTTTCCCCGGTATATTTTTTTGATTGCTTAATCTTAATTTACTGTTTTATACAGCTAAAATGCGATAATTTTTTTTTGATTACTATTAATTCTGGTTAAAAAGCATTCAGTATCTCTTCGTCGTTTCTTCATCTCAACTATTCGGCATTCATCACAACATAATTAGCAAGTCAGTAGTAACCAGGATGCTATAGCTTCATTTTTGACTTAAGCTAGCAACTGGAGGGAGCATATTTTTATCGGGGTAGCAATGTTAATTATCTTAAAAAAAAAATCTTTTTATCCGTGGCATCAACCATTATTTTACGCAATATGCGGATGTCAATTTGAATAGTATTACTTAGCTATAATGTGAAAATTTAAACTTATCATATATCCATATTTATCTAGCGATTTATACAGGACTTACGCAATTGTCACAATGCTCGCCTGGTGCCGTACACTGATTGCCCTATTATTCCTTTAACAATTAGTCAGTGTACAAGCACCCTACAAGAAAAATATGCCAGTTGCGGCCATTCCTATTATATTGTCTTGCCGATTAGATTTTATGGTTATATTTTGCCGTAAGTATCAATTGGAGTATTGTTTTTATAGTTATATTTTTAATATCGGGCTTTGTTTGATTTAGTTGAATATCACCAATAGACTAACTATAAGAATAATATTAATAATACTTGATTATCAAACAAACTATTTGCTACAGCATTAATGTAGCTTTTATAAATTCTCGCTATGCTTTTAGTTGCAGATGCTATTCAAGACTTCAGCCTAAAGGTTTCCCCAGAAACTGATTTAACAGAAATTATCAATTTAATAGAGAAATTAAGAGAAGATAATTTTATATTTCAACAATTATTTGTTGTCGATAAATTAAAATTACTAGGAATTATTAGAATTATAGATTTAGTTTGTTTAATTAACTCTGAAAGAAAAATAGAAGAAATTAAAGTGGTGGATATCATCAAGCCCGCAATTACTTTAAATTCTGACTATGAATATCATCAAGCTTTATCTTTGATGCAGGACAATAATATTTTATATTTACCTGTTGTTGATGAATCCGGAAAGATACTAGAAATCGTCAATCTAAGAGATATTGCTCAAAAAATTGAAAATAAAAAAAACAAACATCAAAAATTGGCAACAGGTTTTGATGATTTGAGCAAACAGCTACAAGCAAGCATAAACGAACATAAAAATTTAAAAATAGAGCGCGATAATTTAACAAGTAAAAATAAATTATTGCAGCATAAAATATGTGATAGCCTCGCAACAGAAGCACAACTTTTGCAGACAACTAATGAATTACAAGAGTTATTTCAAGCTTTCCCCGACATCTACTTTCGTTTGAAAAGTGATGGTACTATTCTTAGCTGTCACGCTAACAACATTTCAGATTTGTATTTACCACCCGAAAAATTTTTAGGTAAAAAAATACAATATGTTATACCACCAGAAATTGGCTATCAATTTGAGAAAGCTATTTCTCAAGTGCTGGAAACTAAATCATTAATTGCAATCGAATATTGTTTACCGGTAGCATCTGGAGAGAAAAATTTTGAAGCCCGACTTCAAAGCACGATTGGAGATAATATTATCGTTATTATCCGAGATATAACCGAACGCAAGAAAGCTGAAATAGAATTACAAACCGCTAAAGATGAATTAGAAATTAGAGTAGAAAAACGTACTTGCCAATTAAAAAATACAAACTCTCTTTTGCGAGAAGAAATTATAGAACGTCAACGAATTGAAGAAGAACTTCGCTATCGAGTAGAATTTGAAAAGTTAATTACTACTATATCCACTGACTTTATTAATCTTGCTCCTAATGAAACAGATAACGGTATCAATCAAGCATTAAAATCTATTGGCGAATTTGTTGGTGTTGACCGTAGTTATGTATTTTTATTAACTGATAATTCTGAAAATATTAATAACACTCATGAATGGTGTGCTTCAGAAATTCCATGCCGCATAGATTATTTAAAAGATATTTACGTTGAAGATTTGACTTTGTTTGTGGAAAAGCTTTACTGTGGTGAAACTTTGCAATTACAAGATGTCCGAGATTTACTTCCACAAGAAACATTTGAAACAGGAATTTTTAATATTGAAGATATCAAATCTTTAATTATTTTACCGATTACTTGTAGCGGTAGCTTAATCGGTTTTCTGGGTTTTGAATCTTTGACTACCACTACATGGACAGAAAACAGCATTTTTCTACTCAAAATAGTAGCAGAGATGTTGGGAAATGTTTTAGGGCGTAAGCGAGTTGAAGAAGCTTTAAGGGTAAGCGAGGAAAGATATGCCCGAGCTATAAGTGCTGGAAAGGTAGGAGTTTGGGAGTGGAATATTCACACTAACGAAGTTTATATTGACTCTAATTTAAAGGCAATGCTTGGGTATAAGGATGAAGAAATAGCCAATGAATTCAGCAACTGGTTACGATTTGTACATTCGGGTGACATTGATTTAGTCAAAGCTGAAATCAATGCTTATTTAGAAGAATTAATTCCTAAGTACGAAATTGAACACCGAATGGTACACAACGAAGGAAATGCTTTGGCATTTTTAACACGTGGTACGCTAGTTCGCGATTGCAATGGAGTACCGGCTTTTATGGCTGGCTCAAGTACCGATATTACAGTTCGCAAACAAGTCGAAAATAAACTGAAGACTTCGTTAAAAGAAAAAGAAGTATTACTCAAAGAGATTCATCACCGAGTTAAAAATAATTTACAAATAATTTCTAGTTTGTTACGTTTGCAATCTGGATATATTAAAGACAAACAAGCTCTGGAAGTTTTTAAAGATAGCCAAAATCGCGTCCGAGCAATGGCTTTAATTCATGAAAATTTATATCAAACCAACGATTTAGCCAAAATAGAATTTGCCGAATATATCCGCAAATTAAAACATAATTTAATCCGCTGTTATAATATTAATAATATTCATATTAATACCAATATAGAAAAAACATTTTTGAAGATTGATACAGCTATTCCTTGTGGTTTAATTATCAACGAACTGATTTCTAATGCGATTAAACATGCTTTTAAAAACAGTGAAGAAGGAGAAATATACGTGGAGTTTATCAATTTACAGGAAGGGAAGTATTCTTTGTCCGTTAGCGATAATGGTACGGGAGCATCTGAAAATCTTAATTCCTTAAAAAAACAATCCCTAGGTTTAGAACTTGTTTGGAATTTAGTAGAACAATTAGAAGGAACAATTATATATAGTTCTAAGCTCGGTACTTCATTTAGAATTACATTTACCGATATTAACGAAGGAGAAGAAAAATGAAAGAGAAAATCCTGGTTGTAGAAGATGAAAGAATAATTGCTTGCGATATCAAATATTCTTTAGAAAGCCATGACTATATCGTTGTTGAAGTTATCGCTTATGGAGAAAAAGCGATTTCCCTGGCAGAAGAGTTAAAGCCAGATTTAGTTTTAATGGATATGATGCTTAAAGGCGCTATGAATGGAATTGAAGCTGCCGAAATTATTATGAATAATTATAATATTCCGGTAGTGTTCCTTACGGCTCATTCCGATGAAAGTACTATTAGAAAAGCTAAGGCAACCCAACCTTTCGGCTACGTACTCAAACCTTTTGAAGAAACTCAACTCATTACTACTATTGAAATAGCTTTAAGCAAACATCAAAAAGAAATTGTCATGAGAGATGAGTTGCAAAAGGAAAAAGAAATGAGAGAATTAAAATCTCGTTTTGTTTCAATGGTTAGCCACGAATTCCGCAATCCATTAAGTACAATTTTAAATACTACTGAATTACTTGCAAATCACAATCAACAGTTAACAGAAAACAAAAAAGATGAATATTTATATCATATACAAAATTCTGTCAAACATCTGAATCAATTGTTGAGCGATGTATTATTAGTCGGTAAAGCAGAAGTTCATCAAACCCAATTCAATCCGGCACCTTTAGATTTAGAAAAATTTTGCGGAGATTTAGTAGAAGAAGTCAAACTAATCGCAACCGAAAAACATCAAATTAATTTAAAAATTCAAGGTTCCTGTTCCCAACAAGAGCAGAATAACCCATCCGCAGATATTACATTACCTCTTTTAGATGAAAAACTCCTGCGGCATATCTTGACTAATCTGCTATCCAATGCAATTAAATATTCTCCTCAAGGTGGAAACATACAATTTGATTTATTTTGTTTACAAGGAGAAGCTATTTTCCGTATTCAAGATGAAGGTATTGGAATTCCGGAAATAGAGCAAGAAGACTTATTCAATTCTTTTCAAAGAGGCACTAATGTTGGTCAAATACCCGGACATGGATTAGGATTATCAATTGTCAAACAATATGTAGAACTTCATCAAGGAGAAATCAGTTTAATTAGTAAGGAAGGAGTGGGAACTACGTTTATTATTACCATCCCCCTAGAATGAGGGGGAAGAGGAAAGGGAGGTAACTATTCCCTTCGGCGCAATTCCCAATTCTCTATACACAAAAGATATTAAACATTAACAGCCTTATTATCATTTACTGGCGGATAATAATCTACCTTGCGATTCACTTCAACAGGCACTGGTAAGTCTTTTCCTGTAATCAACCTTGCCCCACGATTGCGAGTAAAATAATTCCAAACCCACTGAATCATGACTACAAGTTTGTTATCAAATTCAACTAAATAATAAATATGAATTAACAGCCAGAATAGCCAAGCTAGGAAACCTGTTAGTTTCATAAAGCCTAAATCAACTACAGCTGCATGTTGTCCAATTACAGCTAAGCTACCTTTATCAAGATATTTGAATGCTGGTAAAGTATTGCCTTTCAACTGCTGCTTAATCGATTTTGCAACATATTCCCCTTCCTGCATGGCAACTGGTGCAACACCTGGTAAAGGTTTACCAGTTTGATGAGCAAAATGTGCTAAATCTCCGATTACATATATATTCGGATAACCCTTCAAACTTAAATTTGGTTCAACAATTACTCTTCCAGCTCTATCGGTTTCTGCACCGGTTTTTTCCGACACTACTTTACCCAAGGCTGAAGCTTTTACACCTGCTGCCCACAATACTGTATTAGCTCCGAACTCTTTAGTTTCGTCACCTTGCTTAACAGTAACTATATCTCCTTCAATACCAGTCACTAAAGTTTTTGTGACTACAGTTACACCCAAATCTTCCAAAGACTTTTGCGCTTTTTCCGATAATTCCGGCGCAAACGGTGGTAAAACTCGATCCATACCTTCTAAAAGCAATACCTGCGCCTCGGATGTATCGATATTACGAAAATCTTCCTTGAGAATACCGTAAGCTAATTCAGCGATCGCACCAGCTAATTCTACCCCAGTCGGGCCACCACCAACCACCACAAATGTCAACAAAGCACGACGTTTTTCTTCATCAGTCTCTTGCTCTGCTGCTTCAAATGCCATAAATATACGACGACGCATTTCAATCGCATCTTCCACAGTTTTTAAACCGGGTGCAAAATCTTCCCACTCATCTTTACCAAAATATGAATGCTTGGCACCTGTAGCAATAATCAAACTGTCGTAAGGGATGTTTTCACCCCTCATAACCACGTTTTGCTTTTCTGGATCTATATCAGAAACCTCTCCCAGCAAAACTTTAGTATTTTTGCTGTTTTTAAGTACCGAGCGCAATGGTGATGAAATATCCGCAGGGGATAAAGTACCGGTAGCTACTTGATATAGCAGTGGTTGAAACAAGTGAAAATTTCTTTTGTCTATTAAAGTAACCTTTATATCCTTACTATTCAGCGCTTTCGCTGTATATAATCCTCCAAAACCCCCACCAACGATAACTACGTGATGTGGTGCCTTACTCCCAGCAATATTATCCATAATGTTTTGTTACTCCTATTTACTTTCCTGTCACTATTCTTAACAAATTTTCACCATTATTAACAGAGGGTTCTGTTTGCAATTTACATCTTATTTGTATTAAAAGTCCTTAATGATACATACATTGTGTATCATATTGTTAAGTTTAATATTCTCTTAACAAATATTTTACTCTCAAAGTAATTATTGGCAATACCTTTGAGTAAATATTGAAAATGTAGGATGATTATCAGACATAATTATTCGTGCGTGAATACATTTACATAGTCAGTATTTTATATTACGTGCAAAACAAGCATATTTGTTGACTAATCAATAAATCCGTCAGCTTAAGTAATTTCACATGTTTATTTTCTCCTCCTTGTTCCTAGTTTTAAATCGCAATCGAGATATTCTAGGGAACTTTTGAGAAGAAAAAGGTATTTAGTTTTAATTTGATAAACATAGTCAGACATAGACAAATAAAGTCAGATGTCTGTTGTAATGAATTTCGCAAGTTATATATATTAGCTGGGTATTATAAGAATGTAGAGTTTTCGGTTGAGTACAGCACAGTTTGAACCTCACCCCGCCCTACGGGCACCCCTCTCCTTATAAAGGAGAGGGGATAGAGGTGAGGTTTTCAAGATATGATAAAACTGCTAACTAAGTCGGCACAAATAAACCAAGCTACATTACAGAATGTAAATTACCCTCAAACCCTTATTCCTATTGCAAGACAGCCTATTGCCTATTGCCTTATCCCAATTACTATTTTCAACGCCAACCTACTTAACTGCTAACTGC
>JBCBPQ010000305.1:0-8101 GCA_039820645.1 Cyanobacteria bacterium J06633_8
ACCACTGCGGTAAACCCGCACCTCTATTACTGGGGGCGCACCTTATGTCCTATCTACAAGAGATAGCAGCTTCAAGGTGGGCAGCTACCAGGGTCAGAAAGCAAGACTGTGTGACCACAGTCAAACTAACCCATATTTATCATTGTTCAGAGACGTTTAAAACGCATGAACAACGGCGCTGTTATATTCTATTTTCAAGGTTCGGGAGAATATTTTGTATTAAGATTTGTTACGAGATTTGTAAGCAGCCGAAGCTATTTCTTTGGCTTTATCTTGCGGGCTTCCCTTAACGCATTGTTTTGTTTCCTCTATGACGATTCCAGCTTGAGCAGCTTGGCTATTAATATTCTCAATTAATCTGCCATAACTCCACTGATTAACGCTGCGGCGATATTGTTTAGCGTATTTTTTCTGAGCTTCGATAGATTCTGGGCATTTTTCTTCAGCTTTTGCTTGAATTTCGCTATTTATTTGTTCGCGCATACCTTCTAATTTGGGAAGCACGATACTACCAGCAGAATATTTTTGTGCGATCGCGATAATTTCCTTTGCCAATAATCTATCGATATACTCTCCTAGTTCAGAATCTCCATATTGATTTGGTGCAGCTTGGCTTTGAGCTACTTTACGTTTGTGAGATAAAGCTTTCTTTTGCTGTCGCTGTCGATTCAGTAATCTGTAATTATTGCCCAGCAGTTGTTTGATGCTGCGGTAGGTGAAAACTTTACCAGAAATCATATCTACAACTGCGACAGTTGCAGGCTTTTCTAAACCAAGACTGACACCTAATAGAATATGAGATTGTCCTTTGTATAAAGGTTTGCTTGGGCGTGGATAAGGATTGTTGATTCTAGCAAGTGTAGTGTTTTTACGTTTGATATTAATTAGCTGGTTATCATTAAGTTGACCTTTTTCTTTAGTTCTGGTGATTATTTTGGCGATTTCTTCGGCTTTTTCTTGTGCTACTAATTTTGTTCCTTCAGCAGTCCATAACCTAGTATCAACGGTGCAGTAAAGGGTTAAATGATGGATATTCCAAGGTTCTCCTTTTCCTTGCCCTTCTTGCCATGAAATACGTCCACTACGGAGAGTAAACAGGCTACTAGAGTGTTGATTTTTACTATTTTTTTTAACTTCTTGGTCTGATAAAAAACGCTTAAACCAATGTAATTGGCGATTATCACAATAAATTTCAAATGTATGTTCTCTAATACTGCTGAATCTTACACAAATACGACCTTTTTCATTTTTAGACCAAATCATGTCTTCGCTGGTTTCATAAGTAACTGGAAAAGGTACGGAATTAGATTTTCTTAGTAATGCATTCTGCCAAGACTTTGCTTCAGCTTCATTTTTCGGTACTTGATTGGTTGCAAGTATAAGATTTCTCTGCCATTCGGTATCCGTCAAATCTCTACCTTTGGGAATTCTAGACTCTATCTGTTCTGTAAGCCTTTGAATCTGAATTTCTAATTTTCGCCGACGTTTGATAAATTTTTCTGCGTCTTCTTCTGTTTGAGTAAGTTTACAACCGTTTTTAAGCAAGTAGCCAATAGCACAACGAGTCAAAATGTCTTCTGTATTTTTGTATGCATCAAATAGAGCATTAGAAAGACTTTTATCATCTTTAGATTTTTTCGGATTCTTGTTCTTCTTTCCTTTTTTCTGCTTTTTGATGTTTGTAGATTCGGGAGTGAGTTGAGCTAATATTTCGCTTGCTTTATTACGAATTGAATCCAAGGTTTCCTTACTCTCTTCGATTAGCTCTGCATCACTTTTGAGCATTTCTAACCAGTGTGTTTTACCTTCCAATTGCAACTGCAAACGCTTTTGAATTTTTAACCAAGATTTGTAAGTGTAGCTCACCGTATTGATTGCGCTTGTGTAAAACCTTACAGATTGTCCAGCAAAACGCAAGTCAGTTTTTAAAGGTTCGCACAGTTCCTTAATAGTTCCTGTGGGGACTTTGCCTTTGTGCCTCCAAGTTTCAAAGTCTGGGTGTTGACATACTGAAATTAACAACTCGTTTATGAGTGGTGTATTTAGCTCTGCCATTAGCTTCCATAATTCTTTACGGGTTGACACTCTAGCAATCAAGCGGCACTGAATGGTAATTTGGCTCATAGGACAGCCAATAAAAGGGCTATGCTCCATAATAACGTAGTTGTGTAATAAAGCCCCAATTCTTCAATTAAATGTTTGTGTACAATCTGAAATATGGAAGACTCATTTTTCACCAGTAAAAAAGCCGCTGAAATTACAGGTTCTACTCTTCGTCAATTGCAGTATTGGCGAGAGAAGGAGGTAGTTGTACCTACTATTAACAGTTCGGGTACCGGGCGTAGCGTTTACTACTCTGTTCAAGATTTACTGAAGTTGGCGGTAATACAATACTGTTTGAAAGCGGGTTTAAATTTTGATTTGGCAGCTACAACTATTAAACAAGCTGAAAGCGATAAATTACTTACATCCACCAAATATGAGTTTGATATTAAACAAAAATTGAATATGCGTTATATGTTTAGTTTGTCTGAGGAGACAGGTAAACTAGAACTTGGGAAGTACGATGTGAAGAAGGCTCAATCATCAGTAAAAACTGGTAAGCCTGTAATTCCCGTGTGTTTGGATGATATTTATCAACAATTAGCTGAAAAAATAGATTAATATTATACTTTTCCTGGAAGAATAGTAAAGACGTATTGGAGCGAATCAAGTGCCGCGTGAAAACAGGAAAGGTAGAAAGAGCAGTAAGAAGTCTACAGCCGAAAATAATGGTTCTGGGCAATTGTCTCTACAGCTAGAAAATAAAGCTGAGGAGCGTTTGGACATTCCCGCTATGGAAACTTGGCTGTGGGAGGCTGCTTGTAAGATACGCGGTACGACTGATGCGCCAAAATTCAAGGATTTTATTCTACCTCTCATTTTCTACAAACGTCTTTCTGATGTTTTTGATGATGAGTTTGTTGCTTGTGAGCAGAAATTTGGCGGTACGGATTTAGCTCGTGCTTTTATTGAAGCAGATCATCGAGATGCGCTAAAGAATAACCGTCAGCCCATTGTTCGTTACTATATTCCTCAAGATTACTGTTGGGACAAGATTCGCTTTCATCCTAAAGATGGGTTGGGTGAGTTTGTGACAACGGCTATGCGGGAAGTGGAAAAGTTGAATCCTGGCTTATCGGAAACACTAAAGCTAAAGGATTATAACGAAAAGCAGCAAAATGAGCGTATTTTGGATGATGAGCGTTTATCGAGTTTAATTGAAGTAATTAGTCGGCATCGGTTGGGATTAAAAAATACCAATGCGGATGTTTTAGGGGAAGCCTACGAGTATCTTTTACGTAAATTTGCGGAAGGACAGGGACAAAGTGCGGGAGAATTTTTGACACCTTCTGAGGTGGGTTGGTTGATTGGTGAAATTATTGATCCAGAACCTTATACGAAGATTTATGACCCTACTTGTGGTTCTGCAAGGTTGTTAATTAAGCCACGTTTGGTATTTAATCGCCAACATCCAGGGGAAGAAAGTAAAGCACCTCGGCTATACGGACAGGAATTGAACCACACAACTTTTTCTATTGCCAAAATGAATATGTTTTTGCAGGATTTTACTGATTCGCAGATTGAAATTGGCGATACCTTCCGACAACCTAAATTTACAGTTGATAAAAAGCTAATGCGCTTTGATTATGTAGTTGCTAACCCGATGTGGAATGATAACAACTACGATGCAGATGCTTATGAAGCTGATTCTTTTGAACGCTTCAAGGATGGAATTGCTCACAAGAATACAGCAGATTGGGGTTGGGTACAAATTATTTGGGCATCTTTGAAAGATAACGGACGGGCTGCGGTGGTTTTGGATACTGGAGCAGTTTCTCGCGGTTCGGGAAGTAAGAATAAGGATAAGGAAAGAGATATTCGTAAGGAGTTTGTGGAAAAGGACAGAATTGAAGGTGTGATATTGCTTCCTGAAAACTTGTTTTATAACACCACAGCACCGGGAGTAATTATATTATTAAATCGGCAGAAGGCATTAGAAAGAAAAGGTGAGTTTTTGCTGATTAATGCTGCTGATTATTTTATCAAAGGCGACCCCAAGAATATTTTGACAAAGGAAGGAATTAAGGCAGTTGTTGAAGTTTATCAGAAGTGGGAGACGCGGGAGAAGTTTAGTAAGATTGTTAAGTTAGAAGAGTTAAAAGATGCGGATTATAATTTGAGTCCTTCTCAGTTTGTAGATATTAATGATAAATTTGTGCATCGTTCGATTGGGGATATTTTGGCAGATTTGGCAGTAGCGAAGCAAGAGCGGGAATGGGCTGATAAGGATTTAAATGAGGTGTTGGCGAAGTTGAATTTAGATATGAGGGGGTAGGTATGAGTGAGATAGAATTACCTTCTCATTGGAAGATTATAAAATTTGACGAAGTTTGTCAATTTACTAGTAAACCAAGAAATTTAAAATATACTAATTACGAAAAAATTCCATTTATACCAATGGATTTAATCCCAATTGGAAATCTTTGTTTTGACAAATTTGTATGGAAATTAAGTTCACAAATTTCTAGTGGAACATATTTTGAAAATGGCGATTTTTTATTAGCTAAGATAACTCCTTCGTTTGAAAATGGTAAACAAGGAATTATTAAGAATCTGCCTTTAGACTTTGGTGTGGCAACTACAGAAGTCATACCAATTAAAGGAATACCAAGTTTAAGTGATAGAGAGTTTTTAGCTTATTACTTGCTGCGTCAAGATATACGTAATGAGCTTGCCCAAAAAATGGAAGGTTCAACAGGTAGGCAGCGATTAAGTAAAACTATATTAGAGAAATTAGAAATTCCTCTCCCCCCACTCCCCGAACAAAAATCAATAGCCCACACCCTGCGAACCATCCAGAAAGCCAAACAAACCCGTCAGCGAGAGTTAGAACTCGAACGCGAACGCAAAGCTGCACTGATGCAGTATCTTTTTACTCATGGGACTCAAAGCTACAATAATAAAGCTGAATTACAGAATACGAAAATAGGATATATTCCTAAGCATTGGTATATTGAACAATGCAAGAACATTTGTGAAAAAATTAGTGTTGGTGTTGTAGTGAAGCCAGCTAGTCATTATGTAGAAAAAGGTGTACCTGCTTTCCGTTCTCTTAATATTAAAGAAGACAGAATTTCAACTGATAAATTAGTCTTTTTCTCAGAAGAAGCAAACAACAATACTTTATCCAAATCAAAGTTAAGAACTGGAGATGTTCTTATTGTCAGAACTGGTTATCCAGGTACTTCATGCGTAGTTCCTCCGGAGTTTGAGGGAGCAAACTGTATTGATTTAGTCTTTGCACGTCCAAAAACAGAAGTTATTACAAGTGAATATTTAAGCCGTTATTTTAATTCATCAGAAGGTAAACGCCAAGCACTAGCTGCCAAAACTGGACTAGCACAGCAACATCTCAATGTTAATGCGGTTCAGCGCTGCCTAATTCCAATACCATCACTTCAAGAACAAAATCAAATAACAGACGTATTAATTGCTTGCGATCGCAAAATTTCCTCCTTAGAAAAAGAAATCGCGATTCTCGACGAACTTTTCCACGCCATGTTAGAACAACTGATGACAGGTAAAATATCTACCAAACACTTAAGCGAGATACACTTATGAGTGAAGCCTCCGCCGTTCAAAGACCAATGCTAAAATATGCCAATCAAATTGGCTGGGATTATTTATCTACAAAGGAAGCATTACAACGGCGAGAAGGAAAGGGAGAAGATAAACTCAAAGAGCGCTACTTAACCGATATTCTCCGCACTCAACTAATAAAACTCAACCCCGGTGTTGTCACTTCTAACAACGTTGATGAAATTCTTCGTCGTCTGCGTAACCTCGATAGTACCATTGCAGGCAACCGCGAAGCTTTAAACTGGTTGCAGGGTAAGGAATCTATCTTTGTGGAAACAGAAAACCGCGATAGAAACGTTACTCTTATAGACTTTAACAACCCGGAAAATAACATCTTCCAAGTTACTGATGAATGGACGCAAAAAGGTGTAATAGTTAAGAACCGGGCTGATGTAATTTTTCTGATCAACGGTATTCCCGTCGCTATAGCAGAAGCCAAGGGAGAAAGGAAAACTGATGGTTTAGCATTGGGAATCAACCAAATTCGTCGCTACCACAACGAAACTCCGGAGATACTTACTTTTGCTCAACTCTTTGAAGTTACGGAACTGTGGAATTTTTGGTATGGCTTAACCTGGAATATTAACCGTAAAAATTTATTTGAGTGGAAATTGACCTCTCCCCTAACCCCTCCCCTACAAGGGAAGGGGAATAAAGTTATCCAAGAAGGAGATTACGAAGAGAAAATCAAAACCTTCTTTGATAAACAACGGTTTTTGAAAGTTCTCAGATATTATATTGTTTTCCTGGAACGAGATGAGGGTTTAACTAAAGTTGTTCTCCGTCAACATCAAACCCGTGCTGTTGAGAAAGTCATAGAACGGATTCAAGACAATACCAAGAAAAAGGGACTTGTTTGGCATACCCAAGGTAGCGGTAAAACCCTGACGATGATTACAGTTGCTGCTTTACTCCGCAATATTAGCGGTGATAATACTGTAATTATGATAGTTGACCGCAACGAGCTAGAAAATCAACTTGATAAAAATCTTATAGCTTACGGTATTAAAAGCTATGAGTTAGCAGAAAATAAAGTCGAATTACAGCAACTTATCCGTGATGATTATCGTGGCTTAATTGTGGCTATGATTCACAAGTTTGACAAAATGGATGTAGTAAACCAGCGTTCTACAATTTCCGTTTTAGTAGATGAAGCGCACCGTACAACTGGGGGTAATTTCGGAACTTATTTAATGGCTGCGCTTCCCAATGCAACTTTTATCGGTTTCACGGGTACACCAGTTAGTAAGGTAGCCAAAGGGAAAAAAAATACATTCGACACATTCGGCGAACCTAGCGACCGCAATCGTACTTTAGACCTTTATTCTACCGCCGACTCGGTAAGAGATGGTACGACTTTACAACTCAATTATGCTCTTGCTGCATCCGAGTTTTTGGTTCCCAAAGAAATTTTAGAACAAGAATTTTTACAATTACAAAACACCGAAGACGTTAGCGATATTGAGGAACTTGACGGTATACTTCAACGGGCTGTTAATTTAAGAAACTTCCTCAAAAGCGATGACAGAGTTGATAAAGTTGCTCAATTCGTCGCCAAACATTTCCGCGAAACTGTTGAACCAATGGGTTTCAAAGCCTTTTTGGTAGGTGTAGACCGCGAAGCCTGTAAACTTTATAAACAAGCCCTTGACAAATATCTCCCTGCTGAATATTCAAAAGTTGTTTATTCCCGTACCACCGAGGAAGGATTGCGAGAATATAACCTTACAGAAGCACAAGAGAAAGAAGTCCGCAAAGCGTTTATAAAAAAATCCGTTGTTTCCGCTCAAATTACCTTACCAAAAAAAGCTGTAGATTTTATTGAATCTCGTCCTCAAGATTTTACTTACGACTCCAAAAGCAATTTAACTATTACAGGTAACTGTTCTCGTGAAGATGTTCAAACTCTAGAAAACTATTGCGATAACGAACCAGATGCAGTTAGTAAAATCCGTCAACTTTACGATGACTACAGCAAAGGATTACCCAAAATCCTCATCGTCACCGAGAAACTGCTAACGGGTTTTGATGCACCAATCCTTTACTGTATGTATCTCGACAAACCAATGCGCGACCACGTTTTATTACAAGGAATAGCGCGTGTTAACCGTCCCTACGCAGATGCATCCGGCTTAGTTAAACCCTACGGTTTTGTTCTCGATTTTATTGGCATTTTTGGAGAGAATCTAGAGAAAGCTTTATCATTTGAATCTGGAGAAATTAACCATGTCATCCAGAATATTGATGCGATTAAACAAGAACTAAATAGTTTAATGGAAGACACCGCACCTGTGTATTTACCATTAGCTAGAGGATGGGACGATAAAGCCAAAGAAAAAGCTGCGGTACATTTTGCTGATAAAGAAATACGAGAAAAATTCTTTAGATTTGCCCGAAAATTGCAGACTATTTACGAAAT
>JBCBPQ010000306.1:0-7924 GCA_039820645.1 Cyanobacteria bacterium J06633_8
TGAAGTATTTCATCAATAATATTTAACAATTGTAAAGCTCGCTCGTGAGCTTGACCAATAAATTCCCGTTCTTCCTCTGGATTTTCGCATAAATCCGATAAGATTAATTGATGCAACCCAATTAAACCATTAAGGGGCGATCGCAATACATGAGTAGTACGCGCCAGAAATCCGGCTTTAAACTGACTCATTTCACGTGCCATATGGTAAGCCAATTCAACTTCTCTCATGCGTTGAGATAAATCTGATATATTCTGCTTATTTTCTCGTTCTGGTTCGGAAACAAATAATTTATTTGAAATATTTTTGTTTAGCAAAACCCGACAAATAATTATTCCTAATCCTAATCCGCTTCCAAAGTATACCCAGTTATTCCAATCCATAATTTTGTCTAAATATTATCAATCTCTTAATTGATTACAAAGCTAGACTATGCAATTCCACTCCTAAATACAGCATTTTGCAGATAAATTAGGTAGAGGTTTATATTATAAAACTTTTGTGGAATGGGCATATCCGACCATCCCAATCTACCTCATCAACATAAAAAATGCCCGCTCATTAATTAAAATTTATTAATGCTAGACTTAATATCAATTATGCTCTCCTGTCTGAAATAGTTTTTGAAAGAAGCTCAGTCTAGTTTAATCGTTAATAGTTATCAGTCACTCAAACTTAATATCAAAAAAAGTTGATAGTGTTTATGATTAAACACAATATAACAATAATTTTTTCCAACCCTGATTCTAATTAAGAAAGGTCTAAAAATTATTGATGTTGTTATTGGCAATATCTCAAATGTAGAATTTGAAACAGTTCGATAGCATTCCTAAATCATTTGTGAGATTTGAGAAACCCGGTTTTTTGAAAAAACCGGGTTTTTGGCACCTATCTTTTTCACAACTCATATACTCCTATCACGCTCTAAGATTTCCTATGAAAATTTTTCCCTCACTCCCTCCCTCTCTCACTCTCTCCCTCAATCACCACCGGTAATCTTTCACCGGGAAGGGAGTAGGATTGCTATAGCAGTAAGAAAGCATAAAAGTTTTACTACAAGTATTAATAACTAAATTAATAACTAAGTAAGTCGGTTCAAAAAAACATAACTAGGTTTAGTTTTGTAAATAAGCTTGAATTTCATATCCATCAGCTATTCGAGTGCGATTTACATTCTGTTACATAGTTCGGTTTATTTCCGCCAACTTACTTAGATTAATAATTACACTAGCGATTAAATATTTAAATTAACTGCTCCTTGGCGTAGTATTTGCCATTTCTTACCATCCCACTTCGCCACAGTAGAAGGAATACCTATAGCAGGCATGTTAGTATCGTATGCTGCTGGCGCTAAAGTAAATACATTTGGAAATTCAGCTTCGATTTCCTCCATAGTCTTTAAAGGAGGCTTTCCGGATAAATTAGCACTAGTAGTGGCAAGGGGACCTGTTTGCGCTAAAATACTGCAAGCAATATCACTTTTAGGAACCCTAACCCCAATTGTAGTAGGGTCATTTGGATTCATGCATGAGGGTACAGCAGTCGATGCAGGCAGTACCAAAGTCAGCGCTCCACCCCAGTATCGATCGGCAACGCGCTGCCAATTTTCATACTCTAATTCACTACCTTTGACAAACTTCCATATTTGTTCGGAGTTAGCTGCCATAAGTATTAAGGGCTTGCTTGTACTTCTTTGCTTGATTGTAAAAATTGATTCTGCATTTTCAGGTGAAGCTGCTAATGCGGGAACTGTATCTGTGGGAAAGCTGACAACTTTACCTTGTTTTACTCCCGCTACCAACTCAGCAATAGAAACCTGTGTCATTAATTAGCTATAAGTTACCAGTGGTTATCAGTTAACAATATAAACTAAACTTCTCTTCATTCCTAACTCCTAACTCTTATAGGCAAGAGCAAAGCGCTCTATTCCGGCTAAATCGCGATGAATTTCAATTTTGCTATAGCTACCGTTTGACTCTAACATTTGAGTAACTCGATCTGCTTGTCCTGCCATCATTTCAACTAACCATATTCCACCAGGCTTTAAATAGTCAGATGAAGCATCTATCAAATGACGAATGCATTCTAAGCCATCGTTACCTCCATCTAAAGCTAAATGGGGTTCGTGTTTGAAAACTTCCGGTTGCAACTCGGGCAATGTACTCGTAGGAATATAAGGGGGATTAGATACCATGCCACTAAATTCACCTTTGAGAAAATTCAATGGCTCCCACCAAGAACCCTCGTAGAATTTAATACGATTGCTTAAGTCATTATTTTCGGCGTTTATTCGAGCAATAGAAAGCGCTTGTACGGAAAGATCCACGGCATGAATTATTGCTTCATTCAAAGCCGTAGCTAATCCTAAAGCGATTATTCCGCTACCAGTACCCAAATCTGCCCAATGTCCCTGCATAATTATCGAGTTACCAGCAGTTGCATCTGTTACTAAGTCAATTATGGATTCGGTTTCCGGTCTCGGAATTAAAACTGAAGGTGAAACTTTAATATTAAAATGTCGCCAAGGAGTAGTTTTTGCGATGTATTGTACTGGAAGACTTTCCTCTAGTCTTTTCTGCCAAAGTTTTGATAATTCCTGCAGTGGTAAGTTCAACTTAATTTGAGGTTTTTCTTTAAAAGAACTAATCCGTAGCGCTAAAGAGTCTAATCCAGCTATTTCCTGTAATAACCAATCCACCTCAGCACTAGAAACATTAGCGGACGCAGCAGCCGATATCGCAGCATCTCGCCACTGTGAGAGTTCTATACCAGATACTTGTAGCTGCCGATCGTCCGCCATGTGTTGATTTAAAAAAACTGAACGTACCGTACTATCTTTTCTTTGCAGGTGCAGAGCTAGGAGAGTTTTGTCTAGGAAGTTTCTGAATATATTGCCTAGCTTCTGGATTTGGGAAAAACACTACTTTATCAAGCCAAGGATCGTTTTTCTCTTGCAAGGTATTGAGTATACCGTCTACATCTACTACCTGAATATCAGCCTTGGGAAATTGTTTCTTGACTTGGTTGAGTAGATTATTTGCATCTTGCATACTAAAGAACAAAGGCACTACTTCCTGCTCCGCTTTGTTCTCTCCTAGTTTAATTGGTACGTAGCTTTTATCTGGTGCGAATCTCACAATAAAAACAGGTACACTTCTAAACTGTGTCACCTTCTGACCGTTTTTTTTCAACAATGTCATCGCCCCTTTAACTTCTCTTTCAACGGGTTTAAAGGCAAATAACAAGCGGTTTGGTTCATTTTTGGTTTTCTGCACTTGCTGGAAAATGACTCCTAAAGGTACGGGAGTGACTTGTAGGCTTTTCACTATCTGAGTCATCTTCGGATCTTTATCTTTTACCTTCTGTAGGTCACTGATAAAGGCTTGAGCTTCTTGTTTGCTCATATAAACGCCAGTTACAGAACCATTCTTACCATTTTGCTGGGGCAGAGGACGGCTTAATGGCAAACCTTGTGGATTTGTAATCAACCATACTGGTATATTATCGAGCTTATTTTTGATTTGTTGTTCTGATAATGCGATTACTGGAGCAATTCCGCTTGTGATAGTTGCTAGTAGAGTACTCCCCACTAAACCTAACGTTGCTCCCCAACGAACTAATGATTTCATGACTTCTCCTAGCATCAATATTTCAACTAAGCCGAGTTACCTCTTTATTAGCTTGAACCGACTTTTTATAGTTATAGTCTCTTCAAGAGCTTTTTTAACTGCGAAACTTAGCTTAATAGCCAAGTTTTATCCAATATTTTAATCAAGAACAAGGCAAGGTGCCGACTAAAAATATATTTAAAGCACAAAAGTTAAAACTGACCGCGGAAGGCGGTCATTGCATGCACCGCCGTGAAACGGCGGTGTACCGATGACTTCTGAGCTTCTAAACATATCAAATGCCATTTTATTGCTTTTCTTGAATAATTTTGACGATTAAAAAATCTAATCGTTCCATATATTGCCTGAAATATTAGTTATTTTTTACACGTTTTTCCAAGATGTAATTCTGATTAATTAAAGTTATGTTACTTTCATTTATTCGGATATAAAACATAATCTTCCCCATAACAAGTATCTTTTCCTCGGGGTAATGACTAGTACTTTTCAAAAATTATTACTCAATATACACTTAAAGAAGTAGCATTTGATTGAAAAAACTTAATCTTGATTTTTTTAATACTTACCATCAAAAAACTTTAGAACTTTTAATAGTCTTAAAGTTATACTCAAAATTAATTTTCAAAATCGGGATGACAGGATTCGAACCTGCGACATCCTGCTCCCAAAGCAGGCGCGCTACCAAGCTGCGCTACATCCCGAAAGTTAAATTGACTTAAGCCATACTTTTCCAATCTTATCACATCTACTGTAGTTGTGGCAAATAAAATAATCTATTTTTGGAATCTCACTTTATTATCGGGCAAGATCGTAATGGTGATTCCGCGCCTTTTCAAACGCGGAATTTTAAGGCTTATCCTTATCATTACTATTAGTTAGCCTTATATAAGCTTTAAAATAAGAGTATTTTGTCGCTTTCTAAAAAAGTCCGATTAATGAGGATACCAAAACATTCCTTTGATGCCTTCGGGGTCGGACATAAAACCCAGATTACGGTAGAAGTCTACAACATGAGGATCGGCAAATAAAGTCACATTACTAATGTCTTCACTTCTAAGTTTCTTGAGTACGTATTTCATTAATGCCTTGCCCATTCCTTTCCCTTGAACATCAGGGTGAACAACTACGTCCCAAATAGTGGCATTAAAGGCGTGATCTGAAGTCGCACGGGCAAAGCCAACGAGTCTTCTTCTATTTCCTCGCACTTGCCACATAGTGGCTACAAGGAAACTATGCTCGATAGCTTTCTTTACTTTTCTTAAAGGACGACGAGACCAGCCTACAGCGTCACAAAGTTCTTCTAACTCATAAAGGTCAATATCTCGCTCCGTACTAAAAACTATGCGATCGCCGCTACCGTTGGAGTTGCCTCCAGTAATGGTAGAGGTATGTTCTTCAAGTCCATGAGTCGTTTTAGTTGTAACGACTCCATCGTTAGTATTAAACCAAGTTTTCCAAAAACCCATGCCAGCCTGGTTCGGGTAGTATAACTGAAGACGGTTTACATGTTGATTCAACCCTAGCAATTATCCTGTATCCACAACAAAAAACAAGATTTAGTTTTCCGAAGTTTGATAGACAAAGCCAGGGAGGAATAAACGTGTTTAACATCAATTATTTTCAACTTTAGCATCTTGTTGACAGACAAGGTGGAAAAATTAACCAAAAGCTACCGCGATTAGGTCACGTTCGGGGAACCTTAAAAAATGGGACTCGTCCCTCGGCTTTAACTCGAGGGCTTGTTAAAAAGCCCGCCCCATTTTTTTGCGGAAATTGTAAGTCAAAAATTAGTTTTATACAGTACTGCCTTAAAATTTTGAAGGAGGGCAATATCGTTTTTTTATATTTTTGGCTCAAGACACTTGCAGTTCCTAGAATATTTGAGCATCGGTGTGGGCAAAGTTAAGAAACAAGGCAGCGTTTTTGCTCGGAATACTTGTAAAATGCTGGGACATTTGATTTCTACGATCTCTGGTTAGAGTATCAATTTTCACAACAAGCAAGTCTTATACTAAAAAATGGCTTCTGGTTTAAAAACATCAACACTGGAATTACTCAAACGGTTTAATAAGTCGTTCCCCCAGTTTTACGAGCAATTTGTGAGCAGTGAGATTCAACTGCAAAATTTGCGGCTAGCATATCGCCTTTATAAAACCAGTCGTGCCGTTATTGAGTTGAAACCTGAAGGTGGTAAAAGTGCTTTACATTTCGCCTACCGCAATCAGTCTTTTCTACTCAGCGATATATTTGGTGTCCTAGCAGCCTACGGACTTACTATTCATAGTTTAAGTTTGTACGGGCAAATAAAGCCACCAATGTTGGTTTTCATCAAACTAATCGTATCTCGAAGTAGCAAAGCTCTTTCAGAGAAGACGGCAGAAAATGCCTGTCGTGCAATTCGCGAAGCTTTAGGAGGACGTTTTGAGGTAGAGGAAATGTTGGCAGTAGAGTTTAACCTTGATGCTGGTTTGGAAAAAGTAGAAACCGAATTTTATGTAGATCCTGTATTTCATTTACCGGCTTTAGTTATTGAGGCTGACAACCAACCCGGATTATTTTATAAAGTTATGTACGCTATGTGGCTGGAGGATTTGCTGGTAGTAAACGCTAACTTGTTAGTTTGGCGAGGGCGTACCCGCTTGATTCTTTATCTATTAGGACCAAATGAAAGCTTAATTCCCGAATATTTGGGTCATAAAATAGCCGAAAGCGTGCGGGGGAGATTTCTTGGTAGATGAATATCATTCATATGTGGAACTATAAAATTAGGCGATTGAATAACTGCGAAACGAAAAAAAGGTAAACATGTTTGTATATGGCTTTAGTTACGTTTCGTTTTTTATCTCAAAATTTTTGTTCACAAAGCTTTTTTATCGCTTTCGTCCTTAATGTACGAGCTATGCAGAAGGCAACTATCGACATATTCGGCGTTCCTCACTCATATGAGATAACGGGTGCCCCAACAGCAGAACACACTTTAGTATTTATTCACGGTTGGCTTAATAGCCGTGGGTATTGGCAACCTGCCATCGAGCGGCTAGAAGGAGATATGAGATGTCTCTCATATGATTTGAGAGGCTTTGGAGAATCTCAGAACGCAGAAAAAACAGAACAGGCTGGCGATATGCCAAAGCCATCTAGCTTCGCAAATCGCACTTCTTGCGATTTAACTGTTACGGGACGGAAAGTTCCTATTAATCCTTTTGATTCTTTGTACACTCCAGCAGCCTATGTAGATGATTTAGTAGTGCTTCTTGAGCAGTTAAATATAGATAATGTTTGGTTGATTGGTCATTCCCTTGGCGGCACTATTGCTTTATGGGCAGCAGCACGAATACCTGAAAAAGTTAAAGGAGTTATTTGTATCAATTCTGGTGGTGGAATTTATCTTAAAGAAGCCTTTGAAAAATTTCGTACCGCAGGAGAGAGATTGTTACAAATCCGTCCCAGATGGTTGTCTCAGGTACCCTTGATTGACTTGCTATTTGCCAAAAATTCTGTCTTCAGTCCTTTAAAACGTCATTGGGCACGTCAGCGAATCATTGATTTTTTAGTAGCCGATCCCCAAGCTGCTTTAGGAATGTTACTAGACTCTACAACAGAAGAAGAAATAAATTATCTACCTCAATTAGTATCTCAACTTAAACAACCAGTATATTTTTTAGCCGGTGCCGAAGATAAAGTCATGGAACCAAAGTACGTTCGCCATTTAGCCAGCTTTCATCCTTCTTTTCAATCCTGTGGCGACAACGTGATCGAAATTCCCAATTGCGGACATTTAGCAATGTTAGAACAGCCAGATATTGTCGCCGACCGTATCCGCTCTATTATCAAATAGGGATTGGTAATTGGGTATTAGGAATTGGGTATTAGGAATTGTTAACTTCTAACTCCTAACTAGTCACCGTTTACCGATAGAGTTCCATAACTCTACTTAGCGAAAGCCTTGATTCAACGCCAAGGTTCAAAGAAGAAGTATGCCCTCTGGAGAGATGATCTGCCGCACAACAACCTATCATGGCAGCATTATCGGTACAAAATTTTAAAGAAGGGAATAGCACTCGCAGGTTATGAGTCTGTGCTGCTGAGACTAAATGCTCTCTTAAAGCGCTATTAGCTGCGACACCACCACCCACAGTAATGGTATCTAAGCCAAAATCTAAAGCACAATTTATGGCTCTTTTAGTCAGCGCTCTAGCTACAGTATTTTGAAAACTGGCTGCAACATCTGCTACAGGTATTTCCACATTCTTTTTTTCTAACTGCTGTACCAGTCGCAATACCGCCGTTTTTAA
>JBCBPQ010000307.1:0-7869 GCA_039820645.1 Cyanobacteria bacterium J06633_8
TCAAAAATTTGATTTGCATTTAACTGAAGGTTGGGGAATACTTGGGAAACGTTTCCCAAGTATTCCCCAACCTTCAGTTAAATGCAAATCAAATTTTTGAATTTGTTGGGAAAACATAAATAGTTTAATTAAACCCAATTACCAATTACCAATTACCAATTACCAATTACCAATTACCCATTCAAAACATCTCTTTTATGTTCCGGTGCAGCAGCAATAGCACCAACTTCTTGAATTAAGTCATCAGAAATTCCTAATTCTTTCAAAGTTTTTACTAAGTTCTCGACAACTGCATCAAAATGTCCGCCGTTTAACCCCATTTCTTCAACCAAATGCTTGTGAGCTTTTCTCATCATTTTTCCGTCATACACAGAAGAGCCGCCGAAAGCATAAGTTAAAAATGCCTTTTGATGTCTTCGCTGTTTTTTCATATCAACGTTATCAAAAAAGTGCTTGATTCGCTCATCATTTAATATATGCTCGTAAAAGTTGTCAACAGCGATATCAACAGCATCTTTTCCACCTAATTTTTCATACAAAGTAGTCATGTTGTCACCCCGATTAGATAAAATTTACAATTAATGTATAGCATTTCTATCCTAATTATCAAAATTTAAGGTGTTAGAAACCCGGTTTTTTCAAAAAACCGGGTTTGTGAATTTCCACTAATGATTTAGGATTACTATATATTTCGCACCTAATACACCATGAATATTTTGAAAAAATGAATTTTAAATATCCTCAAAGTATATCAGATTGCCGTAACACAAAGGACTTTAGAAATTTAGCTAAGGCAAAATTACCTGCTCCTATATTTCACTATATAGATGGAGCGGCTGATGATGAAGTAACTTATAGAAGAAATACCGAAGCATACGAGCAATGCGATTTAATTCCTAATGTTTTAGCAGGAGTTGAAGAAGTAGATACTTCTGTGGAAATAATGGGCATGAAAATCGATATTCCGATGTTTTGTTCGCCAACGGCATTACAAAGATTATTTCATTATGATGGTGAAAGAGCGGTTGCAAAAGCTGCGGAACAATATGGAACTTTGTTTGGTATTTCTAGTTTAGGAACGGTGAGTTTAAAAGAGATTGGTAAAACAATTTCGACACCCAAAATGTTCCAATTTTATTATCATAAAGACAAAGGTCTTAATGATGCGATGATAGAGATGTGCAGGGAAGCTAATTTTGATGCGATCGCGCTCACGGTTGATACAATTACTGGAGGTAACAGGGAGCGAGATTTATGGACGGGATTTACGACTCCCCCCAAACTTACATCTAGTAGTTTAATCAGCTTTGCTCTACATCCGAATTGGTCGTTAAATTATTTATTACGAGAACCATTTAGTTTACCGCAATTGGAAGAACATGTTAATAAGGGAACCAATGTAGCAGTATCGGTAGGTGATTATATAACTACCATGTTAGACCAATCAATGGATTGGAAAGATGCTGAAGAGATTAGAAATAAATGGGGTAAAAAATTTTGTTTGAAAGGTGTGATGAGCGTTGATGATGCGAAAAAAGCTGTTGATATCGGAGCGGATGCCATTATGGTATCAAATCATGGCGGTCGGCAACTAGATGGTTGTATATCTCCTTTCGAGCAGCTAGCGGAAATCGTTGATGCTGTGGGAGACAAACTTGATGTTATCTGCGACGGTGGTATCAGAAGAGGAACCCATGTTCTCAAAGCTTTGTCGGTTGGCGCTAAAGCTTGTTCCGGTGGAAGATGGTATTTGTATGCTTTAGCTGCTGGCGGACAATTAGGAGTTGAAAAAGCTATTTTGAATATGAGGAATGAAATTGAAAGAGATATGAAATTAATGGGTATAACTAAACTTTCTCAACTGTCGAGAAAGAATATAAAATTTAGATGATTGTAATAATAATATAACCTTACTCCGCTTCCGACTTCCCTCTCCAAAATAGCGGAGAGGGAGTGAGGGTGAGGTTTCAGTAAATGAATTATACGAGTACTTTAAATATGGACAGCAAAGAATCCTTAATTCCTCTAAAAATTGCCGTAATGACTGTTTCCGATACGAGAACAGAAGCTGATGATAAATCGGGGAAAATATTAGTTGAGAGTTTAACAATGGTAGGGCATAATTTAACAGAAAAAGTAATTGTTCCCGATGATATTTATCAAATTCGTGCTGTTGTATCTCGCTGGATTGCCAATGAATCCGTTCAAATTATTTTAACAACTGGTGGTACGGGAGTTACCGGACGTGACGGTACACCAGAAGCTATGAAACCTCTTTTAGATAAAGAAATTGAAGGATTTGGCGAGATATTTAGGATGATTTCTTATCAAGAGATAAAGACTTCTACAATTCAATCTCGCTGTTTGGCTGGTGTTGCTAACGGTACCTATATATTTTGTTTACCGGGTTCTTCTGGTGCTTGTAAAACGGGATGGGAGATTATTAAAGAACAGCTTGATTCTCGAAATCGTCCCTGTAATTTAGCTCAGTTGATTCCTAGATTAAGGGAATAGGGAATAGGGCATTGGGCATTGGGAATATATAGTCGTAGGTTGGGTGAAGGCTCCACTAAATTATAAGAATAACTAGCTAATTATATTAAGCCGCAACCCAACATTTATTTTTCGGCATAAACTAATTAATTTTCCTAGTTTTATTCAGTAACGTCAAACAGTTTATTTTGATTTAGAAATCTGACTTGTAGGTTGACAGCAATTAATTAGGGGATAGTTTGCGAAACTATCTAATTCTTCCGATTTGAGCAAACTTTCCCAATTTGCCATTGCTGGAGCATTTTGAGGTTTGCTAATACGAATTTCTGCTAAAGCTGTCAGGGAATCGTACCAAATTCCTTTTTCGGCGTACAGTGCTGCTCTTTCTAGAGGTGTTGCTGAAGCCAGACGCTGAGTGAAAGTAGAGTTTAGTTTAGTCCGTTGGATCCATCCATTAACAGTTTCTAATTGTTCTTGTTTTTCTGGACTACACTTATATTTTACTTTCAAAAACCAATGGTAATTAGTTCCGTTCCCTTGCAGTGGTTCAATAAGCTTATTTGTTGAAACACTAATAATTCCAGGTTTTTCTGGTTTACTTAATAAAGTTCTATATACAGTTTTACTCGGTTTTTGAGACTCATCTTTGATAACAAATTCCAGCTTTGTTATAGATGATTTATCATAAGGAACAAAAAACCAAAAAGTAGGATAATCGCTGGTTGTTAAACCCCAAACTTTAATTACTGGAATATTCTCCCCTTCCACTTTAATAGTTTCTTCGTAGTCGGGAACCAATGCCATCAAAGATTGGGTATCACTACCGCATCCCCTACTAGCTGCTGCTCCACGGCTTCCCGCACCACTCCGATTCGGTGGCGGTGGTGGTGCAGTAAAGCTAATTGAGCTACTGCTTGAAATTAATGATTGTGCTTTAATTGCTTTATAGAAAGTTAGATTAACTAAAATACTTGCTAACAAAGCAGCAGTAATTTGTATTTTTTGTAAATTGTTTTTCATTGTTAGTTGTTAGTTGTTAGTTGTTAGTGCTTAGTTGTTAGTTGTTAGTTGTTAGTTGTTAGTGCTTAGTTGCTAGTGGTTAGTTGTTAGTTGTTAGTTGTTAGTTGATAGTTGTTAGTTGATAGTTGTTAGTTGTTACAGAATTTACGCAATTGTCACAAAACTCGGATGGTGCGTGACACCACAAGTCTTTTTATTACGTTGAAAATTGATCTAAGTGTCACAGCACCCTACTGTTCACTGTCATGGTACTGCTCACTGTTATGGTACTGTTAACTGTTTAAAAACTATGGTAGTACCAGCAAAAGCTATGGCAGGGGGAACTAAAGGAACCCAACAGCCATTGGAAATTAATAAAATCAGACTGCTACCATATAAAATAATCAATCCTCCTCCAACTCCCAATACTAAATAAATCGGTTTTCGCAAATACCAAGCCAGCAAACCACCAATAAATGACCAACCAAAAATCCAAATTGCTTCACCCCATATCGGTAAACTCCATAATAAAGCCCGCCCATTCAATGCAGCACTCAGTAATTGACTCACCATCTGCGCTTGTAAAATAACTCCTGGTATGGTTTTTGCTTTTCCTTGTTCGGTATAAGGAGTCAAAGAATAATCTTTAAAAGTATGAGCAGTTGTACCAATAAGAACTATTTTACCTTCGACAGCTTTGGGGTTTAGTTTACCTGCTAGCACATCACCTAAAGTAATTTGTCGAGCAATCTTTTCTGGTGATGGGGAATAACGGTAATTGAGTAACATTTGGTGCCCTAGGGCATTAATCCCTTGATATCCTCCGGTACGGGTTTCTAAAAGTTTGAATTTGAGCTTACCTAATTGCCATGTGTTTTTATCGGGAAACTCCAAATTAATCCCTTTATCCTGAAGATAGCGTAAAGCTAATTGCACGCTCAAGGCATAATAAGTATTACATTCAGAAGCAGGAGGAGGTTCTAAGGATAAATAATGCCGACGTACTACATTATCTCGATCTAAAAGAATATCGCTAAAACCTAAATTATCTCGATTTAGTTCCGGAGGTGGCGCAACACCAAATTTTCCTTCAGAATTACTAACTTTACAAACTCCTACAAAGCGGCTATTTTGCATCCGTTTTACTAATTCGGGATAATCCTTACTTGCTGGATAATCTCTATATATATCCAAACCAATCGCTGCTGGTTGATATGACTCTAATTTTTCTAACAATTTATGAAGAAATTTATCGGACAAAGAACCTCTTCTTATTTCTGATTGTTGTGCCCGTACATCGTCTTCAGTTACACTCACCACCAATAAACGAGAATCTGGTTCCTCGGGGGGGCGCATCTGCATCAATTGATCGAATGCTTTTAGTTCTAGAGACTGCAGTATTCCCAGATATCGGACTCCCATTATTAATCCAGTAATGGCAATACTAAGAGAAAATATCCATGATAAACGCAGCCAGCTAGAAATTGATTTTTTAGAAGTTTCTGCGCCATCGCTTGTCGATAAAGATGCAGAAATATCGGTATTACTTTCAGCTACAGCATATAAATCCTGCCAAGATAAAGGCGCTTGGGCGGGGTTTTGACAAATTACAGGTAACCATGTGGCACAAGGAAATTCATTTTCCAATCCTTGCAACCTTTCCCTAGCTTCTCTTACAGCTAAATATAAAGGTTCTCCCTTGGCAAACTTCTCCAGAAAATACTTTAAAAATTCTTGCGCGACTATATCGGGTACGGGTTCGCGCATGACAATGATTTGAGGAATATTTAAATCTGCAAATTCTTTAGCCAATCCCAAACCATCACAGGAGTTGAAAATCGCTAATTGTAAACCTCTTGCGACTGCTTTTTTCAAAGCATACTTTAATTCGCTAATTGTCAGACTTTCAGTTTGATTTATGTAAATTCTTCCAGTTTCGTTATCAAGAGTAGCGCTATGTCCGGCAAAAAACAAAATCTGCCAATTCTGTTCCCACAACTGATGATTAATATGCTTGCGTTCTGGTTCGGCTAAAAAAGTGATGTCTGCATTCGATAATTGTTCTAAAATATTGCGGTCAGTTTGGGTATCAATTCCCTCACTATTGCCTAAGATAGCCAATATTTTCACTTTGTCATTAGTAAATTCAGTTTTATTGACTTGTTCGTAACTACAGGCACTTAATGCAATTTCTGCTTTGGGATAGCGCTCTAACAAATCCCAAAGATGCCAGGGGAGTTTTTGCAATCGTAAATCTTTTGTTTGGATAAGTATGCGGATATCGTCTTCAGATGTGAGTTTTTCTAAAAGTTTTTCGCGGATGGTACGAAAGCAATCGGAGGTTAGCCAATTATTGAAATGTAATTTAAATTCTTCAGTTGCTTGTTGACATTCTTCCAAAGTAGGAGTTCGATGAACTTGCTTCGATATACCTTTAATGCGCGATGGTAATCTGAGGTGACGGTAAATAGATTGCCATCGAAGATAATCCTTTGTAATTTCTGGATTGGGGGGAAGCTTTCCCGTAATTTCCGTACTAGGGCGGGCATTTTCGTCACCGATTTGCAGGATGACAGGGAAGCCTTGTTCAAAGTCTCCTTCTCCTAATTTTAAGATGACTAGTTTGCCCATAGGTATTTTTTCTACAGATGACGAGATACTTCAATATAGGATTTGACAGCAGGTCTTTACTTATGACTAAAATTATCACCTAATTAAAATTTACTACGGAATACCTTGTTATTTCTCGATTGTTTGTAATTATTTAATTAAATATTAAACTTTACACATCAAGTTTCTGTATTTGTTCATAGTTCGCAGGAATTTTTAACATTTTCATGAAAGTCATCGCTCAAGAAGTTAATATTTCGTCTGGGTGAAATTTTGGAATTTTACCAGCAAGTATAAGAATAAATGCTGATAAATATCAGAATTTGTTTACTTACTTTCCTTAAAATCTCTCAATTTCAATAGGCTTAGACTCAATTTTTTGGGATTTTTCTCCAATTTGATAGGTGATAACTGCTTTGACTCTGTTCTTTTCGGAATAACCAGTTTTATTAGTTAAATGAAATACCTCTTCTGAGTTTTCCAAAGGTTTTAAATTAATCTTTTGAGGAGATGTTTTTTTTATTTGAATTTTTTCATCAGAAGTATTACGAATTTCAATATTTTTGACAATTAAATTTACATTTGATTCTTGAGTATTTTCAAGACGAAGAAATACAGAAGCAAAGCCAATCTCCTTATTTGGAATAGATTGACCTCCAGAAGGAAGATTTTTTTCTTCTCTTGCTTGAAGGGTAACTTCGCTGATTAAAATATTTTTTTCAGAAGACATGTTTTTTTTAGATATTTGATAATTTTGGGAATGATACTGTGAAAATATATGAATACACCCTAATATATTAGTAATTAAAGTTAATTTAATCACGATTGTTAGTATTTTCAATTTATTTTAATCCTTTTGAAATTATTTTATTCTTAATCTAAATATATTTTCTAGAGATATACGATCGTATATCTCTAGAAGCGATGATACAGCCGATATCATCTTAGGTAGAAAAGGTGAAATATTCTGACAATCTCGATTAGGCAACCTTATGATTCCACTGCTTAAAATGTTCCCTAATCTGATTATAGCTAAGTACTACAGTACTCCCCCAAGGATTATACAATTTAAACGTACCGGTTGAATAATTATAGCCTGTCATCACGTAAACATGGTTTCCAACTATATCCTTGTCTTGTTCAGTTTTCTTATCACCTTTTGAACTTAGTGTAATCATCTCACCTTTGTTGAAGGTATTAATGATATTGTTGATATTAATTCCTTTAGAGGTAAATTTTCCTCCATTAATATGTTCCAATGATTTCTGTGCCCAACCATACTCAATTCCTTTGTAAGAATTTGTACCATCTTGACCAATCCAACCAGATTCATTGAGTTGAGCGTAGGCTTTTTCTGCTAATGCTACCCACAATTCATTGCTAGAACTGTTGTAATCCTTACTCTTAGTAGCATAAACTAAGTTTCCATAAGAATTAGTTGGTAAATATCTGTCTACAGTTACATAATCGGCAACTCCATTATTAAACAAGCGGACTGTATAAGTATTGTCACCATTATCAGTAAACATATCCTTGATGGTATTTGGTGAGCGGAAAGCATTAGCAGCTAAACCAGCAACATAGTAGCAATTTGCAAGATTTCCCTGTTTTATATCTGTATAACTAATTCCATTCTGAAATAATGAACCTTGGGTAAATTTGTAAGTGTAACCAGAATCAATACTTGGACGGTCATTACCCAGGAACCATTTACCGACTAATTTCTCCATGTGGGTGGAATTACTACCTGCGTACAAGTTACCTAAA
>JBCBPQ010000308.1:0-7869 GCA_039820645.1 Cyanobacteria bacterium J06633_8
CCTCGACCCCTGCGCGGATGATGGTAAACATCTAGAAGCAAAGAAACATTACACCATTATTGATGATGGGTTAATTCAGGAATGGGAAGGACAAGTCTACATGAACCCTCCGTTCAGCCACCCTGGTTTGTGGATAAAGAAGCTGCAAGCTGAGATGGAATCGGGAAGGGTAATAGAAGCTATCGCATTACTTCCAGCCGCCACCGATACAAATTGGTTATCTCCCGTGCTAAAAACTCAACCCGTTTGTTTTTGGAAGGGACGAATTAAGTTTTTAGGTGAAGACTATCAACCCAAGAATGCAGCTCGTCAATCTCACGTGTTGGTTTACTGGGGGGAGAATTGGGAAAGGTTTAAGGAGGTGTTTGAAGGGCATGGGTTTGTATCTGTTCCAAACAAATTACTAGGGGATAAACAGAGTAATAGCCCGGAGTTATTAGATAGTAGCCCTAGTAAAAATATCTCCCCTAGTAAAAGCCCTAGTAATTTACTAGGGGATAAGGAGAAAAACAGCCCTAGTAATAGCCCTAGTAAAATTATCTCCCCTAGTAAAAAGCGCGAAAGGGGAGAAGGTAACGGCTACATCCATTGGCGTAGTATTACCAAAAACGGTAAGGAATATCCCCAGGCTTACTACCACTGGAAAGAAGGTAATAAGAAGCGAAGTAAATATATCTCTAAAAAATTACTCAATAGCGTTGAAGATGCGGAAGCTGCCAAACGTCCCGTTATAGAAATATTGAAATTACTAGGGGCTGAAACTAGCCCCAGTAAATTACTAGGGGATAAAGAAAATAGCCCTAGTAATAATGTAAGTGCAGATATTTCTGATAGTACAGAAAAATTACTAGGGGATAAGTGGATAAAAACGGTGAAACCAATATATCACAAGCTTCTCAGGGTAGCCCTAGTAATTTAGATACTAGCCCTAGTAAAATCGAGTTCTCCCCTAGTAAAAGACGTAAAGGTGACGGCAGCGGTAGCATCCATTGGCGCACCATTACTAGGGGTGGGAAAGACTATCAACAAGCTTATTATCATTACGAGTTTTGGAAAGATGGCGATCGCCTAACTAAGTCATCGAAATATATTCCCAAACGGCTATTGTCCCAGGTGCAGCGTCTAGAGGCGGAGAAGGCACCAGTGAGGGAAATATTGCAGTTGTTGGGGATAAATCTGTAGTTATTAAAATTAAAAATTATGGTATGTCATCTCAACTTAACGCCACCAAATAAATGGTTAATTTATATCAATAAAAGCTTTAAAATTATAAAATTATTTTGTTATTAATTACTGCTACAAATTGGATTGGGGTGTAATAAATTGATTTTAATAATTCGCGAACGCGCTACAAAAGAACAATTAAATGAAATGTTACAAATGTGGGGAGTATTTATTAAAATAGCAGTTGATATTGAACGCGAAATCCTCGCTGGTGGTTCGGAGCGTCACTACGAATGCGAACAAGAATTGTTAAAAGATGGTAGCAAACAAAAAGACTTGTGGGGTGCCGATTGGTGTCCTTACACGCGGGAAATAGTGTTTGAGTCAATTATTAATATTCGTCCCAGCCAAAACAATCGTACTATGATAGTTAAATCTCCCATCATTCAAGAAAAAATTACCACTATTACCGAGCGGTTGCTAGGAGAATTCTAATGCCTAACTGGAAAGCAATTGAAGCAAGTTTTTTAAATCAACCGATGCCCCAACAGTTGGGAGAATTGGCTGCGAGTTTGGCACGTCTAAAATCCTGGAGTCAAAAAAAGCGGAGGAGTGAAATAGTTCCGGTGTTGCTCTCTGAGAACTTGCTATACGTCAATTTGTTACAAAAACAAAATCATCCCCATCATGTTGAATTAACCCAATTACAAAAATTACTACAAGGATGGGTGAATCAAGGTAGTAATTTAACTGAAGTTGCAAATATCACTTCAGTTGCTGCTACTTGGTCGGAACGAGTGTTGGATATGTCGGGTTTATTGGTTGTAGCGGATTCAAAAACTGCTTGACACCGATGTTGTTGTTGTGGAGTCTATGGGTGCTGGTTGCGGTTACGTGGGTGATGGGGAGGGAGTGCGGCTATATGCTCCGGACTGAAATCCGAAATTGCTTGTTGGGCTAAAACTATTCGCGTGCTGCTACCAAGAGAAGAATTACCATAAGCCCAATTAAAAGGACAACCAGAAACGCCTTCACACACCTATACGTTGAGGTTTATTTACCGCGATAGCAGCTATTTACGGTCAACTCTGCGAAAAAATATCATGTGAGCAGATTGAAAATTTCTTTTTGATTATGAAGGCAATTGGAACGCGATATTGAAATACTTAAATCCATAGAACCATGCCAAGCGCGAAAGTTATTTAAAATCAATCTTGTTGGCATGAAATAACTCGCGTACCCTCGGGAAGTTTCTGGATGGACTAGAGATACTTTTGCAGACGATAAATTTTCATATTTATTTACCATTAGACCCCAGCTTTGATGACTACCCGCGCCGTATGTATGAAGTCATGGAAGTTTTAGAAAAAGCAGAAAATCGTTTCCAACTTGATATTTTAAGCGAACTTATTACCATCGTTCATAACGTTACCGTGAGGCGGTGTTGTAATGCAAATTGATACACCTTCATAAAGAACATTTACATGGTGAAGTACAAGGCGTGGGTGTAGTAGTTGATAAACTAAGAAAGATTAAAACCGAGCTAAAAAAGCACGATTATATTTTGGCGATTAAAGCTTATAAAAGAAGGAAGGAGTTAGGTCCGAAGTTGGAAGAAGGTAATATATTTTTAAAAACTTTAGTTATGAGTCTAAAACGATATTATTGAAAAAAACAATATTTTAAGGCGCATAGCCCAAGGGAATATTTACGTCCTTGTTTCAATAGAGCCGTTTTAAAACGTGAGTTCTTCTTCCTTCTTCCTTCTTCCCTCTTACTTCGTGAACAAGAGCGGTTAATAATGACTTGCCAAGGTGATTTAATTAAAGTTCAGGATGCCTTTGTTTTGAAAAATACGGCGGGATATTACGAAGAGAAAATATTGAGTAATATTCTATTCTGTTGCTGCCACAAAGAAGGGGAAGCCTGCGCCAGCATAGTACGGGGATAGTAAGCGCAACTTAAGAGAAAAATCGTTTCCTTTTTGTAGTATACAATCTTTATCCTACCTGTATTAAAAGCTATTATTTTCATTGCTCTTAACCTAAGTACGTAACTATGAGCAATGAAAAAGAGCAATCAAATAGTTTTCAAGCAGATAATAATGAAAACGCCGCAGTTAAGTTTTTCAAGAAATATTTACGCTCGATAAAATTAAGTTTTATAGGAATATTAGCGGCTGTAATAATTTCATTAACACCGATTGATACATCTAAATTACCTGTATCCGATAACATACCGACAGTAGTTAATGGTCACGTACTTGAACCTGAAAATAAAACTGAAGAAACAGATATATATATAGATAGCTCTACTCAGCAACGTAGACTAAACCCTAAGCCAAAGATAAGAACTTATATATTAAAAAAAGAATCTTCAGATATAAATCATCCTAAAAATTAATACAAATTATGATGACATATAATCGTTAAAAGAGTTGAAAATATAATTAGTTAAAAAGGGTCTTATAATTGAAGATAAATTTGATAATATTCAAAGCTTAAGTGCTTAAAAAATATATATTATAAGTATATTAAAAATAGATAACATTACTTTGATACAATTCACTTGCCCACCAAAGCGCGTGCATCATAACTATGTCACAAGGATTTGGTAAACCCCAACCCACACAGATTGATAAATTAGCCGAGCGTGCGGTACGTTACTGCCAAAAACGAAAGTCAGAAAAATTAGACCAGATACCTAAAAAAATACCTGCTCAATTGTACCAGCAGGTATTGATGAAAACCGTATCCTTTTTGCACAACGATATTGATAGCCTCTCTTGGCTTTGCGGGTATTTCGCAGCGGTAATTAATTGTAGTGAAGATAACCAAAAACGATACTGTATTACTTTATCATCGAAACTTCTTATCAAATCCGGTATGGAAGCATTTGAAGACTTCGTACCTTACCCCGGTTGTCGGTTAGTTATCGTCAACAAAAAAAAGTTTGAAGCATTGCCGGAAAAGGTTAGAATGCTGATGCAAGAAGTATTTGATTTGAATGAAGCTTCCGAGGAGGAAGTTAAACGAATAAATGATGCGCTGTTGGAAGAGTTGATGGTTGAGAAGTAGTAGGAAGTGGAGGCGTTTTAATTTACCTCAAAACTTGATAATTAATATTTATCACTATTTAAGGTAAAAAGATGGATTCTAACCCAATTAAAGACTTAGAAATTATTGCCCATGTTTTGACAATTGCTAAAACTCATGAAATTACTACCAAAGAAGCTTTAAATTTATACATTAATCAGTTGGAATTAGAAGTCGAACAAAAAAAGGTACAAAAAACAAACTTATCTTCAACTTTAAAAGAACGCCTAAGCCCGGATAAATGGGAATTATTGATGAGTTATGTACGTAATTATCAAAGTAGTGAAGAACTAAAAAGTAATTATTATAAAGCAAAACAGGATGGTAAGTTGAAGCTTGTTAAATTATTAGTTGGTGGAGATTTTTACATCAGAAATTCTGACTTTTTAGGTAATAAATATCTTTCACCAGGTACTATACTTGAAGCTGAAGTGTACGATAACGTAATATGTCAAGTTTGGTTATCACCAACTGAATGTGAATTTGTTTTCATTAATGAATTGGAATTTATTTAAAAAACAAATTTTATTATAGTTTCAATAAATACAGGTATCGTCTTAACTCAAACCACAAACAACCTGCAAAGCCCAGTTGCTTTAACAACCAGGCTTCACACATTACAACGTCACACACAAAAGTCATAAAGGTGTTTATTCTGCTTTACAATCTGGTTTTTCTATCCACCATTGAAATAATTGTGCCGATTCCCCATTGTTTGAAGTAGAAATCATTAATTTTTTACCGTAAGCATTTTGAAATTGAAATAAACACAAGCCCAATCCCGAACCAGCGCAATCTACAATTTCTGTATATTCTTTTTTATTAAAATAAAAATCAACAGGAGCGCTTTTTTCAGAATTTAATATATCCCGATTGAATACAGCTTGCCAGCCCGAATTAAGTAGGATGTTTCGGGCTTTGTAATAAGGCATCCCTTGTTTTAAAGTTGGAATTTCTTGGGCGAAAGATAAATGCGGAACCAAAGCAAATATCACAGCCAAAACTAACCCAAACAATACTATTTTTAATTTCATCATTGGAAAATAAATTCAATTACTATATACTTGCTAATTGATTTAAAACTAACAAGATATTTACATCACATATTGTGTATAATTTTATACTTAATGAAATTAGCATACAACAGAAGACTGTACCAAAACATAAGAATCGTATCAATGAATTTTTTGAAGCCTGTAAAAATGCTTTTTCGTTTAAAGCGGAGCAATATCGCTTCAAATATAAAAACATTAGAAATTGAAAAAAGTCCTTCGGATACTCTACGCGAACATGAACGAGCAATTTCTTCGAGTTCTTGTAATATTGTTGCGAAGAACGCAATCAGTTCCAAGTATGGTCGTTGAGTTGTATATCAAGATTTAACTCAGTTTTCACAAGCCAGCGGTCGATGATTTGATAAATTTGGTTGATTTGGTCTTGGGAATAGCCATTTGCTAACATCCAGGTTTCAAAGGGATTAGCGCCTATTAAAATCTGTTCCCACATTGCATCGAATTCCGCTTCAGCAATACTCATGGTTGCCAGAAAGTCAGCTTGGTTCCAGGGAATAATACCGTCGGCTATTAGTTGCAATAAAGGACGTTGGTTTTCTTGTACCAGTTGCTCTAAATAATCACGAATTTCTCCTTGACGCTCCTCATCTAAACGTCGTCCCTTCATCTGTCGGTCTAACTGAAGCTGAACGCGACTAACACCACCACAAGTCAACCAACTTTTGATATCATCAACAGCGCTAGAACATCTACCAAATCTATCCGTTTGCAGTAAAGTAATTGCTCTTTCAAAATTTCTGCGGAGAACTTCGCGCCAATTATCATGCTCTAGATATTCGATTAGTGACATGTTAAACGGGTATTCACAACTCTTATATTAAAAGTACTTTAAAAAACTTGCTCCCGTTTCACAATTAATCAAATAATTTAGCACTCTATTTCCTCTAACATATTTGTATTATTCAATTAAATTAATAAACACAATGGTTAAACGTAAAAATAATGTATATCGCGGATATCAAATAACAAAGTTTGGTCATGGTAAAAAATTAGTCTTCCAAACAATTATTAATGAAAAACAATGGTTTACCATGATTGAGGGGGACTTAAAAACAGCAATTGATGCTTGGATTGATGAGGGAATAGAACCGGGATATCGTTTGTAAATACAGTTCGCTCTTCGCATCGCAACTAATTTGTAAAACTAAACAATGATAATTGAACTATTTTTAATTCCTCATTATCAAGATTAGATAGCGAAATTCCCAACAGCCGAATATTTTTATCCTCCAGTTCAATCGTTTCAAATAGTGCTGAAGATACGGTAATAATTACATTCAAACTATTAATACCACTTGTAAAAGTACGAGAGCGCGTAATTTGCTGGTAGTCAGAAAACTTTACTTTTAACGTCAACGTCCGACCCGCAGCTTGATGTTTTTCTAATCGATTGTGCAGCGTCCGAGCAATTTGTTCAAGCTCTCGCATACAAGCTGCTTTATCGCTCAAATCTTGGGCAAAAGAATTTTCAGCCCCGATTGACTTGCGGACACGATTTGGTTCAACTGCTCTGTCATCCTGCGCTCTAGCGATTTTGTAGTAGTAATTACCCGACTTACCAAACTGCCGTACCAAAAATTCAAGTTCGCGTTCTTTCAAATCGGCTCCAGTGCGAATACCCAAATCGCGCATTTTAGCAGCGGTAACTTTACCAATGCCGTGAAACTTTTCGATAGGTAACGCTTCTACAAACGCTTCGGCATCTTCTGGTAAAATTACAGTCAAGCCGTTCGGCTTATTCATACCTGATGCCATTTTCGCTAAAAACTTGTTAACGGAAACGCCAGCCGATGCAGTCAGGTTGGTTTTTTGGTATATCTCGGTGCGGATGTGTCGTGCAACAGTAGAAGCGTAAGGAATATTTTGCTTGTTACTCGTAGCATCGAGGTAAGCTTCATCCAGCGCTACTGGTTCAAACGTATCGGTGTAGCTTTTAAAAATATTGTGGATTTGGGCTGATATTGCTCGGTAAATATCAAAGCGAGGACGAACAATTGTAAGGTCTGGGCATTTTGCGATCGCTATTTTTGATGGCATGGCTGAGTGGATGCCAAATCTTCTCGCTTCATAACTTGCAGCTGCAACCACACCGCGTTGAGAAGGAGAACTACCTACTACTAAAGGTTTTCCCTGATATTCGGGGTTATCCCGCTGCTCTACCGATGCATAAAAAGCGTCCATGTCAACGTGAATTATTTTTCTGGTCTGATTCACCTGTTTGCAAGAAATAATCTTTTACCAGTGTAATTGTACTAGTTTTGATTATTTACGCAACCTAAATTTGTTTCTAGCCAGTTAACTTGTTTATAAATCCCCGAAAAAGGGAGTAGGAGTTAGAAACTATGTCAGAATTCAACAAGGAAAATCAAGAGTTTATCGAGTTTCAATCCCCGAGTTGGGGAATAGGAGTTAGAAACTCCAGACTCAACTCGGGGATTGAAACTCGATAAACTCTTGATTTTCCTTGTTGAATTCTGACATAGTTTCTAACTCCTACTCCCTTTTTCGGGGATTTATAAACAAGTTAACTGGCTAGA
>JBCBPQ010000309.1:0-7860 GCA_039820645.1 Cyanobacteria bacterium J06633_8
ATTGCAAAGTATGGAAACTCTGAAAGCCGGAGCTTTGGAATCAGATTTCTTTTCTCGTTGGGCTGGCTACTATGCTAAGGGAATTAACTCGCAACAAGAACTAGGAGTTAGTAATAACACTTTAGGAGTTTTACCACCACTTTTGAACTCTTTAACATCCATGCTCGTGTTAATCGTTGGCGGTTTGCGCGTGATGAATGGTCATATGAGTATCGGGATGCTTATCGCTTTTAGTAGTTTAATGGATAATTTTCAAAGACCAGTCACAAATCTCGTCAGTTTTGCCAGTCAGCTACAGGAATTAGAAGGAGATATAAACCGTCTTGATGATGTTTTAAGCAATCCTACTGACTCCCAAATAGAAATAAATAACAAGCATGAATCAAAGCAAATCGAATCATCAAGCACAAACATCACTTATCGTCTCCAAGGTCATGTAGAATTAAGAGATATTACCTTTGGCTACAGTCGAGTGGAAACGCCTTTAATTGATAACTTTAATCTAACTCTTAAACCTGGAGAGAGAGTTGCCTTGGTTGGTGGTAGTGGTTCTGGTAAATCTACTGTTGCCAAAATTATCACAGGGCTTTATAAACATTGGGAAGGAGAAATATTATTTGATGGTAAATCGAGATCGGAAATTCCTCGCTCTGTCTTAACTAATTCCCTTGCTGTGGTAGAACAAGATATCTTACTTTTTGCTGGAACAGTAAGAGATAATCTCACCTTGTGGGATTTAACAATACCAGATGCTCAATTAGTTCAAGCTTGTATGGATGCTGCGATTCACGATATAGTCATGGCGCTTCCAGGAGGATATAACGGTCAATTAATGGAGGGAGCAGCAAATTTAAGTGGCGGGCAAAGACAACGTTTAGAAATTGCTCGTGCTTTGGTGAATAATCCTTCAATTTTAGTTATGGATGAAGCTACTAGCGCTTTAGATACTGAATCAGAGAAAATTATAGACCAAAACATTCGTCGTCGGGGATGTACTTGTATTATTGTTGCTCACCGTTTGAGTACTATCAGAGATTGCGACGAAATTCTTGTCCTAGACAAGGGTAAGATAATACAACGTGGCACCCACGAACAATTGTGGGCAATGGAAGGTTACTATGCTCGGTTAATTCGTTCTGAAGGACAAGCCGTTGCTGCTTAAAGGGCGTTTATAAATTAAAAAATTTCTGATAAGGGTGTCTTAGAGCCAAAAATATATATCAATTTAAACTATAATTTCGGCGTTGCTGAATTCAGCAATAAATTATCATTAATTACATTTTGTCCTACATACGAAACCTCTGTAGAGACGTAGCAGTGCTACGTCTCCAAAAATGTGAAATCCTAACTTCATATTTAACCAACGCCCAATTTAAACGATAATTTCTATGAGTCTAACCCACCGAGTAATCTGATACCTAAAAACTAAGTTGCATTTTATAGTCATTAGGCTAAAAA
Source organism: Cyanobacteria bacterium J06633_8 (assembly GCA_039820645.1). Lineage (GTDB taxonomy): Bacteria > Cyanobacteriota > Cyanobacteriia > Cyanobacteriales > Nostocaceae > Rivularia. Next base: position 1,459 of record JBCBPQ010000309.1, read on the forward strand.
GCCTACCATCTATGCTTTACTGAAGCTTGTTATCCCTTCAGATACTTGAAAAAATAGTATAATTGTTTACATATTAAGCTAGGAATAAATCATGGTATTAAGTTTTGAGCCAAAACGCGAAATTCAATTTAGAGAAACATTCTCTACCGGAATTGCCAGAAAGATGTTGAATCCCAGCGACTCTGAAATGAAAGCAATGCTGGATTATATGGGGATGGTAGAAGAATGCTCTTCGACTAAAGATAAACAGGATATTCCAGATGAAAAGGACAAACTCAAAACGGGTGATACCTTTGGAATGGCTAGCATACATCAGACAAGGGAATTTGAGTGGCTGACTAATGAAATTGAATCTTTCGTATTTGAATACCTCGAAGCCAGCAAGATTAAGTACGATAAACTTTCACTGTTTCACCAAAAGTCTTGGCCAATAATTACCAAAACTGGGGGACATATCAGTAACCACAATCATGCCAACGCAACTCTCAGTGCAGTTTTTTATCTGCAAACCGAGCCAGAATCCGGTGGAGAATTAATTTTCCACAATCCCGCAGAGCCGCTAATACCAGGTGATATCAATGATAAGTTGCCCGGTCAAATTTCAAACCATTTATATGGATTAAAACCGAAGCCCAAACTGCTTGTATTATTCCCCTCTAAAATCGATCATCATGTCGAGAAGTATCGGGGTGAAATCAGCCGTTGGAGTGTCTCTTACGATATCTCTATTACTGCAAATCATTCCTTAGGCTCTGGTCAAACCGAACATATGATACTTCATCCATCACTTTGGAGAGAGTTTCGAGCTACTAAAGACACTTCCACAGAAACAGCAAAAAAAATCTATTTTACTCAAAACCAAACTATCGCAACTCAAGAAACTATAACCAACTCCCCATGCTCAGATTATGAAAGCTTCGATACAGATGGGTATTTAGTCAAAGAACAAGTGATTCAGCCACCTGTATGTCAAGGTGTTTTTGGGCAAATTCTAGAAAGCTGGAAACAGGGAAAATTCGACTACATACACCGCGCTGACATGAGAATTCATACTCCCCTTCAGTTATCGGAAACAACTACTTGGGTGATGAAAAAGATCTTGGAGGAATATTTACCAGTTCTAAATACCTTTCTCCCTGAAAAGAAGATGCGCTATTTAGCCGAATTTAGTTCTATATGCGTATTTCCTGGAGCTAAACCCCAAGAACTTCATCCAGATCAACATCATCAGCATCGAAAACTCGTAACCATTTTTGTCAATTTGTTGGAGGTAGGGGAGCAGTGCGGACCTTTAATTGTTGTTCCTCAGAGTCATAAAAGTCAGAATACACAAATTGAAAATAACGGAAACCAGGGGAATAATAGAGCAAAACAAAAAATGATACTGCCTTCCGGTTCAAGCATCTTGATGGATAGTCGGCTTGTTCATGCAGGAACTGAAAATACGACAATAAACAGCATTCGTCCGGTATTCTATTTCTCATTCGGTGAAATTGATATTGATGGTCCTACATATAGTATTTTTCCTGAGTATCGTCAAAAATACACTTTGGATGATTTTATAGATAATGCCAGCTTGAAAAACCGCAGTCTTGTAACTGTAGAATGAAAAACGAATAAGTCGATGGGTGTGAATAAATATAACTATAGTTTGATTTATTTTAGCCTACCTACTTAATTACAATCAAAAAAGCGGGAAATATAATATTTTCCCGCTTTTTATTATTCAAAATTGGCGTTGCGGCTACGTGTTTTTTTGTGGTTCGCATAAGAGAACAGGAATCAAATCTAATTGCTATAGTTCATTTCAGATAGATAACCCGTTCCATGACCAATCTCATAAAAACTGCTTATTGGATAGCCAGCAAAGGAACATTTTAGATAAGTTGTATCATAGCAATACTGCCAATAGTCTAATTTTGATGCAGCGTACAAATATTTATTAAAAGTATCAACTATATCTTTATCTTCTAATTTGTTAAGTTCTTTTTCAAAATTTGATTTTGCATAATGCCAAAAATTTGTATCAAAACACGAACCAGACGCATAATGCCAACCTACAAATATAGCTACTTTCCATATATTTTTTAATAATTTATTATTAAAATTTTGAATTTTGAATTTATCAAATTTGACTCTTTTTTTCATTTGGCAAAAATCTTTGATAATATCATCTGTAAATAATGAAATCTCACCTAATATAAGACCTATCGCCGTTGCTTCCAATGGTTCCATAAAGCAGGCAGCATTACCAATTTTGCATAAAGCACCATCAAAAAAAGTATTAGATATAAAATTAGGAAAAGTTAAATATTTGCTATCTCCAAAGGAATCTATATTTTCTTGATTAAAGAACATTTCTAAATCATTTTCTATTTCAGTCCTTGAATTAATCGAATTATTGTAAACATATCCGTAAGAAGTATGAGTCGTCAGGGGAATACTAAAAATCCACCCATGTTGTCTAGCAATACTTCTGGTTACCGATTGAGAATCAATCTTCTGACCTCGACTAATTAATGCTGCGTTCGTTGGAATAAATGGAATATGAGTATATTTACTATTCTCAAATGATTTAGGAAAACCGCTAGCATCAAAAGCTAAATCTACTTCTAAATTACTTGCATCTTCAAATCCTATCTTAACTGCAAGTCCATCACTTATCATTGATATAACTTTTTTATCAATCGAAATTGCAGAAATATATTCTTTGAGTAATTCCCCTAGTTTTGCTGCTGAAAAATGATATGTATAGTTGACTTCTCCCCCATGAAAATAATGCATATACTGCTGAGTTTGTTTGCCCCAATTCTCAAATTGGATAGCATACTTGAGCGTCATGTTGCATCTTGACTGTAAATCAGAAAAGTTTAATCCCGTAATTTCATGTATCCATTCTTGAAAAATACGAGTAGTTCCTTCACCTACTCCGATATTGGGTATGCTAGAAGCATATATATGATAGAGTTCAAATTGTGGAAAATACTTGGTGAGATGGGCTGCCATGATGCAGCCTGCTGTTCCTCCACCTATTACTGCTACTTTCATTTATTTATCTCCTTTATAAACTAAAACATTATGTAAGCATTACAAAAAGTAGACAGATTACTTTGATAATTTTTGTGGCGTTGGTGAATTAGTTGGGTACCTGAAACCATATTGCAAGGAGACGTAGCACTGCTACGTCGAGACAAAATCTATTTGCAAATTTGCAAATAGTATCTACAATTAGGATTGATTCACTAGTGGTATACCAAGTTAACTATGCGGGGTTAATAATGAGAAGAACAAATTCTTTTCTCCCCCTGCTCCCCCTGCCTCCCCTGCTCACCCTGCTTACCTCACCCGGCAATTTTTGCTTGTCAGAGTACTAGTGCTTCTTCGTCAAAAAGACCTTTATTGAATAACATATTCAGATAATAAAGTGTATTAGCTTCTGGTACACCAAATTTATTCAATAAGAAGACTATTTCTCTGGTTGTCTTATCTCCTTCCTGAATTATCTCTCCCAGTTCTTTCAAGTAAGGTTGATTCCTAAACTTACTAGTCAGATATCTTGTAGAGACTTTAAAACCATCAGATAGGCTTTCATATTTTAGGTCATGGCGAAATCTAATTATATCGTTATACCTAACGCTGGTAGGCATATGCTTTTCTATCATTCTCTCTAATAGAGTTTTTAAGTCATTTGCATCAGTAAAAGTTCCCTCATCATAAATAATATAGCCATCTTTCCAACGTTCGCTTGCAGGGCAGGGACTAATCAGCTTAACATTGCGATCGACCATACTAAATAAAAATCCACTCACGCAAGCAATAGTTGTTTGAGGTGAATCCTCAACAGATTCAGGATTTTTTTCTACCTTTTTTTGCTTGCGAGCGAGCGAGCGTCCAGAATCAGCTTTAAAGCCAATTGCTTCAGGGTTTTGAAGTACTAATTCAACTTGGGCTAGTTCTTCAGCAGTGAAATTCTCATGAACTTGGTTAAAAATCTTTAAGGAAAGAATAGAAAAACGATTAAGTTCGCAGCCTTTTTCTTGTGAGAGTTTTAGTAAAGCTCGGGTTCGTTCTATATCTTTTAATGGTTGAGCTGTTGTGGTTTGGGGAAAAGTACCAAAAATTTCGTGAAAAATACTACACAACTTTTCGTAATCTGGGTTATCTAATGGATCGGTTGCCCAGTAACAAAAACCTTCACCACCCGTTTTTGATCCAAATATGTCTGCAACCACTTGGAGTACTTCACGCCATAATTGAGCATTATGGTCGTTGTAAGTAAAAATATCACCAAGACGGGGAGCAGAGATACCACAAAACCAGCATCCAACAGAACATCCCTTGCTTAATTCAAAAGAGGTAGGAGCATGAACAATATTATCATAATCGCACTTTCTAAATTGGCCATTAGTACGAGCAATCTGTCTCTCTCGCCATATTTTATAGTTATGATTCTTTAAAGAAGAGAAAGAATCATAAAATTGCTCTTTTCGTTTAATGTTTAGAATAAAATTACTGAAAATATCTAGAATGCTTGAATCTGATATTTTTTCATTATTTTGTTGAATATAATTTTCGTCCCAAATAGGTCTTATTTTCTCTACATCTACTTTTAATTCATAATATTTACAAGCATTATATGGGTCTAAAAGTAACTGTTCTCGAAATTCTCTATCCGCCATCCACCTTTCATAAAAACGCTTAATATTAATTAGATTCGTATGATCTAATGATTCAAATTTGTTGGATAAATCCTGCTCCTTAAGGTCATTACATCCTGCTATTTCTTTTGTGAGCAAGCTCATCTGTTGATCCATATCGCCATATCCTATTTAAATAAATGATTATTATCTAAGGCACTTACAAGTAATAAAATATCCAGCTTTGGGTTCCGCCCCGAAGGCGGAACCCCCATCACTTTAGATTTTCTCCGAAATGTATTTGATAAAGCTGGATATTTTATTTTTTGGATCTCCCTAAAAATAATTATTCTAAAATTTTGGAGTATTTAACCTTCCCATAATCAATGTTATATTTATTACTGAGAATAAGGGAATTATAAAAGATTCGGTAAAAAAATGACTTTTTTTTTTACCGAATCTTATCAATATAATTATTCCAAGTTAGTAATATATATTACAACTACTACCAACCAGCTACATAATTCTTCTTCTTCTTAGCAAACCATCCTCCTCCAGCAACAGCCTCTAAAGCTTCATCGGATAACTCTTCTGAACTATCTACTTCAGGCTTGGTAGGAATTACAAAATAAATCTGATTAGGATTTTCTTCAAGAATAGTCACCTGAACATTATCAGGAATTTCTTTTCCTGATTCTCTTTGGATTACAGCCTTGGGGTTGCCCATTAATTCATTCTTAAAATTTTCGTCTTGCCAAGCTTTAGCAACTAGTGAAGCTGTAAATTCTGCTCTGCTTTGTCCTTGATTGTCAGCCATTTTTACTTTCTCCTTCAGTATTTTTTGTTGTCTTAGTTACATCGACTGTTTAATATTAGTGACCTTTAAGTGGTTATGACACTGTTGTTTATACTTAAGTTTTATCAAAGCTACATATAAACACTTGTCGTTGTGCGTCATTAGTATTTTTACTGATAGAGTTAATTCCGTAACAAAACGTAATTTGAAGATATTGCCTTTACAAGGCTATTTAAAGACATAAAAAAGCCCCCTGAAAAAAGGAGGCTGTGTTATTTAAGAAGTGTGGCGATCGCTATAGAATTTGATGGCACAGGCTCCGCAGATTATCTCAGGAATAGCCGCAATTGTCACAATACTTGGGTGGTGCGTGACACTACAAAAGTTATCACTACGTTTCTTCATTAGTCAGTGTACAAGCACCCTACGAGGAAAATGTGCCTGTTGCGGCCATTTCAATATCTAAAAGATTGGTTTGTGCTTCTGCTGAAGCTAACTCCTCCAAAGTCATCTGACAAAGAATTATCGGCATCATATCGGCTTGAATACTGGTATTATGGCTATTTTCAAAAGACTTGAGGTTTTTCGCCGCATCAACAACTAAAGATTGCAGAATTTTAAAGCTATTATCGGAAAGATTACCACGATAGTTTTCGAGTCTACCTCCCTGGCGATAGTTAGGAAAAGATTCCAAACCCATAAAATGTAAAAACCAATCATCCCGGTAGCATCCTACAGCGGAAACAATTCCCCTATAATCGGCAATAAACTCATCTAGTAAATTATTATGCATAGAACCAAAAATACGCTTAGTAAAATAATGGGTGCATTCATGATTTAAGCGAATATTAAGTGATATTTGTTGCCATTTATTTTCAGTGAATCCCACATGAGTAGCTGATACATTGCTGTAATTACCCTGGCTTAAAATAATAAACCTATCCTGATATAGTTCTTTTTGAGGAATTA
>JBCBPQ010000310.1:0-7851 GCA_039820645.1 Cyanobacteria bacterium J06633_8
AAAGCTAGGAACAACAATGTCCTTGGTTTGCTTGGTGAGTCGGTTATACAAGGTTTGGCTGTTGGGGAAGTTCGCAGCCGGTAGGGTTTGGTAGAGGTTGTAAGGTACGGTGTCCTCTCCAAATTCTCTGGTGTAATCCTCGCTGTTAACCATTGCGCCGATGAAAGCACGCAAGCCTTGAGTAGCTAGTATTTGGTTATACTTCCGCAACTCTTTTTGGTTTAAAGGTGCGCGTCCCAGGAAGTGCTTGGTTCCTAGCTCGATTACTTTGGTGTTGGGGTAAGGGGTGTAGAATTCTTTGAGGTAAAGTTTGGAACATCCCAAACCTTCAATAAATTCTTTAACGTTGATTTCGCCGTTACCCAATCTGCTTTCTAAATTCTTGAATTCGCTATCAGAAGCAATGTATGGTGCAATATCACGCTCGAAGATTTGACGGTAAGCAGCATTAATCAGACTTTCTACAGCTACTTTGTTCTTGGTGTTTGCTACCAATTTAAAGATTTTGCGCTGTTCGCGTTGCTTGCTGACACCTTGGTTAATCCGATATTGAATATCCGGTTCGGTACGATTTTCCGGAACGCTACCAAGGTCAACAAACATTGGTGCTTCTTCTTTCTCAACTTTAGTACCAACATCTTCGCGGATGCTACCTGTACGCAGTTGACGTAAAGATACACCTTGAGGAGTCAAATAACGCTCGTAAGGAACGGTGTCTTCACCAAATGCTTCAACGTATTCTGGGCTATCAATAAAAGCGTCTACTAATGTGTAGAAACCTTTTTTAGCACAAATATCGAAGTACTTATTGTTTTCCTGACGACCATAGGTAGGACGACCCAACAAGCGACGGTGAATGTATTCTACTGCTTTACAAACGTAGAGCGATGTCCAGTACATTTTGCGGAATAAATCCGATTTCGCCAACATACGGATAAATTCGCGAACGGAAATTTCACCGTTTTCTAATTTGATTTCCGCAACTTTTAGACGCTGACCTTCGTAAACGTCGCGACCAAATACTTGTAAATAAGCAGCTTTGATTACCGCTTGAGTAGAACTTTCGGAGTATTTAACGCTAGCACCTTTACCGGTTCCGCGACTCAAAGTGCTGGGAACTTGGTCTAGACGGAATACTTTTGCACCTAGAGTACCGGGGAATGCACCGCGCGCTCTGGGATTGCTGTTCTGGTTGTTAATTCCAGGTCCTTGGTGAATTAAAATCCGCTTGGTATCTTTGTTGAAAGGTGCGGGACTGCTGCTAGGATTTCTGGTTTCCTTGGGGAAAATTGCGCCGAATTGAATTTCCAAGGGGTCATTACCGGAACCATAAACGTGCTGGTCTGGTAAAGGTTGATTGTAAGCAGCAAAAGTTGTGATGAACTGCGGAATCTTGCGGAAAGGAGCGCTGTATCTCAACAAGTCTTGTTGAGGACCCCAGTTACGACATTCTTGAGCTTCTTGACCCAAACCTCTGAGGTAAGGTACGGTTTCTTCTCCAAAATAATCGGCGTATTCGTTAGAATCGACTAAAGCATCAATTAAAGCTGCTTGTCCACCTCTGGAGATAATATCAAAGTATTTTTGTACTTCTTCGCGGCTAGAAGGTCCCCGTCCCAAGAAGTGACGGAAAGCAAGTTCTAGAGCGCGACTATTAATAAAAGGTTCATAAAATTGTTTGCGATATAAAGGAGATTTGCCCAAACGACGGACAAACTCTTTCATGGAAATATCGCCATTTTTGACCTGAGATTCCAGGTAAGATATCGACTGAGAATAAGCACGGGTGATATCGCGCTCAAAAATTTGTCGATAAGCACCTTTGAGAACCATGTCTTTTTCCATAGACGACAAACCAGGTTTCATCACAAACTTAGGTCGTCTTTCTGCCGCATTAAAATAAATTTGCGGTAATTGTAAACCTTGTTGGTCGCCGGAAGGTCTTTGACGCTTTTTAGTTGAAGGGGTGGCTGCTTTGAATTCATTGACCAAAACATCCATGTACTGAGTCACAATCGCTGTGGCTTCTGGATCTTTACGGAAATAAGAAAGCGAAGCAATTCTGATTTCTTGCAAAGCTACGATTGTTGCTTCACCAGAACAAGCTCTTTCAATAATTTCCCGCAATCCCCGCACGTTTACGGAAATAATGCTGGGGTCGCCAGCTACGATGGCATAAGTAGCATAACGCAAGAACCAAGATAAATCCCGCAAGCTCTTGGACATGTTGCTAGGACCGTAACGAGAAACGTTAATCGGTCTAAATCCAGGAGGTATAGGGCCGCTAGGAGAAGAATTAAAAATGGAACGTAAATTTTCCAAGAATCCGCCTTTTGATTCCACATAAGTGACGGTTCCCAATTCCATTTGTCTCCGCATATCCGGAGCTTCTTCACCAGTAGCCATAGCCATAGCCATAGCAGGTTCGGGTTCTCTTGGTTTTTCCAAGAAAGACATCGGCGAACCACCCACGAAAATCCGGTTCGCAGCCCGAGAAACAATAATTTCGGAATTCTCAGTTAAAGTTTGAGCAATTTCCAAACGCTTCTTACCGGAAGCGAAATAACCGTTTAATTCATTTAATTCACCACTACCCAAAAAACGGTCTTGCTGTTCCGCTTGGATAATAGTTGATAAAGCTAGAGTTTGATATAGTTGCGGACGTGCAACTGAGCTTCCACCACTTGCCTTAACACTCATGTGATTTCTTAAACTCCTATCTGATATAAGCGCGTGTGCGTATATTGGATTGCCTTTAGGCTTCAAGGAGCGGTGTGTTTTTACGTTAACCGTGTTGCCTTCAAGACTGCCAAAAAATTAACCCACTAGCTTTTAGATTAGAATGTTTTGAGTTCTATCGGGGTATTTGTTAAGAAGTGTGTCAAAATCCCATTATATTGATATATTTTCGACGGTTAATAGGAAATTGGGTGTTGGGCATGGGGATGAGGGAATAGGTAGGAGTTAGGAGTTAAGAATTATGAGTTTGACATTCTCCCCGCCGTAAAGGGTCATAGATATTTTTTACAATCGCTGATTACAAAATACTTACCAAACGCTAATTTTAAACTTGGTGGTGAAAGTCTTGTCGTCGTTGTTTTTGGGGAGTTTTAGAAAAGGCGATCGCCCTTAATTGCAGTTGAGTTTTACTAAAATTTATTAGTAAAAACCGGCACGCAATCCCTAAGATTAATCTCCGTGGCTAATTCAACATCTGAATTTAAACCCCTTTCAAGCAATTCTTTTAAAGATGAAATAAAAATGTGAGTTTTGAATTAATTCATAATCCTACAACCTTCTTAGGATAAGCATCCTGTCCGTCCATAATTTTTTTCATCTAAACTAAATCCATTTCGGCTTTTGCTCTGTATATAAATAAAGCTCGATTGACATGGATATCAAAATGAAGAACTTCTTTAGTCAAACTAAAACTATTAAAGCTCTAACTCTAGCAGCTACTGTGGGTATTATGACTACCTTAGCAGCTTGTAGCAGTCCCGGTAGCGATAACAATAGCGCTAGTGTTAATGAACCACAAACAGAAGAAGTTACAGCTGCATCATCAGCATCATCTGCTACTCAAGCATTAGCGCAACAGTTACAGGGAAAACCGGTGGTTGTGGATATTTATGCAGATTGGTGTGCTGGATGTAAGAAAATTAAGCCTGCTTTGGAAGCTTTGAAGAAAGAGTACGGTTCTAAAGCTAATTTTGTAGTTTTTGATGTTACAGATAAAGCCAAAATTAAAGAATCTGAAACTAAAGCTAAGGAGTTGGGTTTGGAAGATGTGTTTGCTAAATATAAAGCTAAAACTGCTACTGTTGCTGTCATGAATCCGGCAACGGGTGCAGTAGTTGAATTATTTCAAAAAAATCCAAATAAAGCCGATTATGTTGCAGCCTTGGATACAACTAATAAACAGATAAATAATTAAGATTTAAATTCAAAATCTTCTTTTTTTGTAAATCCAATTTGGCATCTAGTTTGTATTTAAAATGAATCGACAATCAAATGGATGCCAAATGAAAACTAATTTATTCGCAACAATTACAGCTTTATTCTTAACCGGCGGTTATTTTGTAAATACTGAATCAGTATTAGCTAATAAAGCTTTAACAAATAGACAAATATTACTTTATAAATTAAGCGTTCAGCAGGAAGGTTTGCTTCAACGAATTCCTATTGGTACAGCTAGAATTGATTTTGCGGATGCAAGTTGAAATCATTCGCTGATTTGTTGATAGTGTTTCAACTATTAAAAGACGTTCCAGTGTGCAGGTCGTCTCTACATTATTATTATTTTTCTAAGGTAAAATGTATGAAACAGAAATTAAAATCAAACAATCTCTATCTATTGGCTTTTCTCTGCTTGGGAACTTTGATGATAATTGTCTTTGGAAGTCATTTTCAAAACTTGTATTACAATCTAGAAGATTTAGTCAGACAATTAGAAGCTCCTTATCATAAATGGGTAGAGAAACAAAATTCAACTAGTCCTATTCTGTTAATTCCTATTGCTTTTCTTGGCGGTTTAATTGCCAGCATTTCTCCTTGTATATTATCTTTGCTTCCCGTTAATCTCAGCTATATCGGTACCTTAAACATAAAGTCTCGAAAAGATGCATTTTTAAAAGCCAGTTTTTTCGTTTTGGGAGCAGTAAGTATATTCAGCTTGTTTGGATTATTTGCATCTTTCGCTTCATCTGTAATGGTAGATTTTCGCGGATATATTAATGTTGCAGTTGGTGCAATTATTCTGCTGATGGGATTGAGTTTTGCAGGAATATTTCATTTACCTTTACCTAAAAAGCAGGTACGTATACCCGTTCCAGGTCCCTTCGGTGCTGGTTTAACATTTGCTCTAGTTACCTCTCCTTGCGCTTCTCCGGTACTTTTCGCGGTACTCGCAACCGCTGCGGCTAGTGGCTCTCAAGTTCTGAGTACGGTGACAATGATAAGTTACGCTCTCGGTTATACAGCAGTAATCTTTTTTGCCAGCTTATTTACTGGTTTAGTAAAGCAAAGACAAGTATTGTTACAAAAATCACAATGGATTATCCGTTTAGGAAGCGGTGCTTTGATTTTAGCGGGTGGTTTTTATCTAGTTACGGGCATTAAATGGTTTTTCTGATATGAATGTAGCAACACATACACTAAAGCCGAGTAGGTTGCAATCTGAGTCCGACATGAATCCATCAAACCAGACAGAAGCAGAATTATTCCAAGCATTGCAAGCCGGAGATTTATCCGCATTAGGTGCTATTTATGACCGCTACGGCGAAGCTGTATATCGTCTGGCTCTACGAATATTAAAGGATAAAAGCGAAGCTGAAGATTTAGCCCAAGAAATATTCCTGGCATTTTGGCGCAGTGCTAAATATGACCCTAATCGCGGAAAGATGATTGTTTATTTGCTGACAATGACTAGAAGTAGAGCAATTAATCGGTTGCATCAAAAGTCCAGTCAGCAGAAGCTTTTACAAAGGTGTCAGCGCAGTACTCCAACTCATAGTAACTCGATGATGGAAAAGGTTTCCTTGGGAGAAGTTTCTCAACTTATCGGTAAAGCTTTAGAGGAAATACCAGAAAGCCAGCAGCAAGTTATCAAAATGGCTTACTACGAAGGATTGAGCCAATCTGAAATTACCGAAAAATTAAATATACCTTTGGGAACAGTAAAAACTCGTACCCGCCAAGGACTTTTGAAACTGAGAAAATTATTAAAGGATTTAGTAGATTAATTATGGAACCCCTCGAACTACCTTCAAACTGGGAAGCTTTGATAACAGGTTATGTTTTGAGTGATTTAACACCAGAAGAAGCAGCTTTAGTTAAACAGTATTTAGAAACTTATCCAGAATTAGCATGTGAAGTTGAAAGCTTACAGGCAACTTTAGCACTGTTTCCTCTATCATTACCCGAAAGCAAGCCACCTGAAGGATTGCGATCACAAATTCTCCGAGCAGCCGAAAAGGATTTATCAACCACCGTAGAAACAGAAAAGACTCCCCCCATCTCCCAATCCCCCAATCTCCCCATCACTTCCCCCAAACCCTGGCTAAAAATAGCCGGAGTAGCAGCATTAGGATTAATAGCCAGTTTGGGATTCTTTAATTATCGATTGCATCAAAGACTTGCAACAGCAGAAACTGACCTATCCAATTACCGTTTGCAAGCTGAATTAGCTAAAACACAACAAGAATTATTTCACTACCAAGAAACTTTATCCGTACTAAAGCAACCAAATAATCGTTTGTTAACCCTCAAAAGTATCACTCCCGATATATCATCTTCCGGTAGTTTGGTAATAGCACCTAACTCCGAAGCCGCAATATTAACTTTAAAAAATCTTCCGGATTTAGCAGAAGATAAGGTGTATCGCTTGTGGGCTTTTGTTGATGGGAAAAAAGTCAAATGCGCCAAATTCAATCCGGATTCTCAAGGTAAAGTATTACAAAAAATCCCTTTACAAAAATGGGGAAGTACTACCGAAGTTTTTGTCACAATTGAACCAAAAGATGGTTTTGAGTTACCAGTAGGAGAAACAGTTATGAAAGGTTCTAGAGCGATTTGAGGAAAGGAATTGGTAATTGGTAATTGGTAATTGGTAATTGGTAGCTGTTCCTTAAGTTAACTTTACTAGAAACTAAATCCAAGATAAGATGCGGGGAAAAAGTAAAGTTTATAACAACTTCCCTATAATGAATAACTCTTCTCCACCAGCAACTTCTACTTCTCAAAGAGAAAAATTAGATTTAAAAACAAAAATAGCCTATGGTGCTGGAGAATTAGGAGGAGCTATTCCCAACAATATCTTAGTATTTTTCGTACTTTATTTTTTTACCAATGTTGCCGGATTGAGTGCCAGTTTAGCTGGTAGCTTGATATTAGTTGGTAAAGCTTGGGATTCAATAAACGATCCTTTAATTGGTTGGTTAAGCGATAAAACTCGTTCTCGTTTGGGTAGGCGTTATCCTTGGATGCTGATTGGTGTAATTCCTCTGGCAATCTCTTTTTGCTTACTTTGGTTTACTCCACCAATAGCAAATCAATGGCTAAAATTTGCTTACTACAATCTTATTTTTATTATTTATTATGCTGCTGTTAGTTCTGTATGGGTTCCTTACTCTACATTAGGAGCAGAATTAACAACTACTTACAACGAACGTACAAATATAACTGGTTTTAGGTCTTCTTTTGCAATCGGTGGTAGTATATTCGCTTTAATTTTAGCCCAAGTAATATTAGATATTGTAGAAGCTCCCCAAAGCTATTTGTACATGGCTGGTATTGCTAGTTTAATATCATTTTTAGCAGTTTATTTGTGCGTTTGGGGAACTTATAAACGCTATAAAATTATTCAAAATCAACGAGAACAAATTAAACGCGAAGCACCAGAGCCAATTGTAAAACAACTCAAAATAGCTTTAAGTAATAAACCATTTCTTTGCGTAGTTGGGATTTATCTTTGTTCTTGGTTGGGAACCCAAGTAACGGCAGCAGTATTACCTTATTTCGTCGTAGACTGGATGCAATTACCAAAAATTCACTTTACTCAAATGGCTTTAGCAATCCAAGGAACAGCATTAATATTAATGCCTTTCTGGAGCATAATAGGACAAAAAATTGGTAAAAAAGCTATTTACTGTATAGGTATTCCCGGAACAATCATTGCTCAAGCTGGATTTTTCTTTCTGCAACCGGGACAAACAGTATTAATGTATATCTTGTCAGTTATGGCAGGAATTGGTATTTCTGTTGCCTATATTACACCTTGGGCAATGTTACCAGATGTAGTAGATTTAGACGAATTAAATACAGGACAACGTAGAGAAGGAATTTTTTACGGAT
>JBCBPQ010000311.1:0-7843 GCA_039820645.1 Cyanobacteria bacterium J06633_8
ATTGTCATTGCTATTGGTAATCCTACTAACAAAGTGAGTCTAACCGCATCCATATAGCTGTTAACATCGGCTATATTTCTTCCAACTTGTAAATATCCCCAATCGCGATTATCTTTAGTGTGTAATTCTAAAGACATTTGATGGTAAAAATCACCAGCGTCATCTTGAATTGTTTGCCATACTTTCTTGTTTACATCTAAAATTGGCGTTTGAGGTAACGAACCAGCAGTAGCAATCAAACTTCCAGAATTACCAAATAAACGCACGTAATAACCTTGATTAATTGCATTTAGAATTTGACGTTGAGAAGTTGATTTTTCCGAATTACAACCAGTTTCTACTACACAAATATTCGGTAAAACTACTTTTACAATTGGTTCTACTTTTCCAGGTTGTTTTAGCTTTAATTCTAAATTTTTGTGTAAAGTTGTAGCGACAAATTCTAATTCTCTATCAAGAGCTTCTGCATGAGCATGATGTACTGCCGTATAAAAACCAAAGCTACAAACAGTTAAAATTAAACCCATAACGATAGCATACCAAAGTGCTAATCGAACCCGAGTTCTTTGAAAAAGTTTATTTTGATTCATGCTTATATTTAATCTTTAAAATTAAAACGATATCCCATACCATGCAAAGTTTCGATGGGATTTCTACAGCCACTTGCAGCTAATTTACGTCTTAATAAACGAACCTGTGCAGCAACTACATTACTGCTCGATTCAGCACTTGCTTCCCAAAGTTGATTGCGAATTTGTTCAGTTGTGAGAATTTGGTTGGGGTGATTCATAAAATATTCTAGTAACTGAAATTCTTTGTTAGTCAAAGACATTTCTTGTTTATCTGATGAAGCATTTTTATTAATTATTGTATTATTCCCATAGTCCAAAGTTAAATTACCCATAGTAAGTTGAGGGGGTTGAAATTGAGGTACTCTTCTTTGCAGAGCGCGTAACCTTGCTAATAATTCCTCCATACCAAAAGGTTTAACCAAATAATCATCTGCACCAGCATCCAAACCAGCTACCTTATCTTCCATACTATCTTTAGCTGTTAACATTAAAACGGGCATCGCATTTTTATTTTGACGCAATTTTTTGCATAATTCCAATCCCGATATTCCTGGAAGCAGCCAATCGAAAATACCTATTTTATATTCCGTCCATTTATTTTCTAAATGTCCCCATGCTTCATTTCCATCTATAACCCAATCAACTAAATACTTTTGCTGAATTAAAACTCTTTTAATCGCTGCACCCAAATCCGGTTCGTCCTCTACTAATAGTATTCTCATAGCAAAATAATTCTTTGACTGTAACAGAACTTTACCCTAAACAATTATTGACATAAATTTATGAAATCAAGATGAAAACTATAGTTATATTGTGTTCACTTGCAAAACTATTATATCTGTATGAATAACTAATAGGTAATTGGTAATAGGTAATTGGTAAATCTAAAAATTAGAAGATATTCCGTTTAAGATGAATTATTTTTTATCTTCTTCTACCGCTTGTATAAAAAATATTAGTAATCAATTTTGATTGCATTTCACAAATAAAAATCTTCATAACATACAAAGATGAAATCAAGATGAAATTAGTTAAATCAATAGTTAGAAATAATCTTATTTCCTTTGTTAGATTGAATAGGGGCAACTTTGGGCAATATTGTAAATAAGCGCGTTTGTCAGTAAATAGATACGCTCTTCAAGTTGAAATATTTTGCGAAACCACTTGACTCTACAGTTAACTTGAGAGTTTATCTTTAACTTATAGTTGCTCGAATGAACGAATATGAATAGCACAACCCTAGAAAAAGTAAGAGTATATCGGATGTCTACCCCAGACCACGAATGTCCCTGAGGATTAAAAACAATCAATCTACTTAACGACAAAGGTATTGAGTTTGAAGATAACAAGCTTACATCTCGTGAAGAAGTAGATGACTTCAAAGCCAAGCATCATGTAGAGACTACACCACAGATTTTCTCTGGTGACGAAAGAATTGGTGGTTATACCGATTTAGCCGAAAAGTTAGACGTTGAAGCAGAGGGTGCGGATTATTCCTACACACCAGTGATTGCCGTATTTTCCAGCGCAGGGTTGATGGCTTTAGCAACCACTATGGGCTTAACTGGATTTATGGGTTTCTCCCTGTCGCTACTAGCTACTTTAAAGCTGATGGATATCGAATCTTTTGCACAGAGTTTCGAGAAGTACGATGTGATAACTAAGAGAATCAAACCCTATGGCAAAGTCTATCCATTCGCAGAGTTAGCAATTGGTTTGGGTTTTCTTTCCGGAATAGCACCATTAGTAACAGGAATCACTTCTTTATTTATTGGTGTGAGCGGTGGTATTTCCGTGATTAAAGCAGTTTATATTGATAAATTAGCGCTCAACTGTGCTTGTGTGGGAGGAAATTCCAAAGCTCCTTTAGGAATAGTTAGCTTTACCGAAAATGCGATTATGGCATTGATGGGAGGAGCGTTAATTTATTCTGCTGCTACCGGAGAAGTTGAATCTGCCAAAGTTAGAGAAATTGAACCTGCTGCGGTTGTTCAAGTGCAAAATGATAGATAGATATTTGATATCAGATAGTTGACTCTCTAGCTAACTAGAGAGTTTATTATTAAGAAGTAGTATGCATGGGTAGGAAAAACTATGAGTAAACTAGCCTATCTAAAAATTGGAGAATTAGCCAAGCAAACAGGGCTTACCGTTGGAAATTTACGTTATTACAGCGATATCGGACTTTTGCAACCAGTACATAGAGGAGATAACGGCTATCGGTATTATGCTCAAAATGCTTCCGAACAAGTAGAATTCATCAAAAAAGCTCAATCTCTCGGATTTACTCTAGAAGAAATTAAACAAATTCTGGATGTTCGCAACGGTGGTGAGATTCCTTGCGATTTAGTACAAAGTTTATTGAACAACAAGATAGAACAATTGGCAATTCAAATCAAACAAATGACTTTGTTTAAAAGGGAATTAGAAGAATATCGTGCAATGTGGGCAAGTCAACGGGAATCTAATTTAAAACAGGAACAAGTTTGTCCTTTAATCGATAGCGTGAATTTACATTAAACTTGCTTTCAATGAAGCAATTCATAAATTTTAGTTTCTCGACGCTAATATTCAATTACATACTTCAGTGACAAGAAAAACTCAACAGACCTAAATTACTATGATTTTCTAATTGGTGAAATTAGCGAGAAGATACAAAAAATATTTCACTGTTAGTAATAGGTCTAGTGAGTTATTCTCAATATTGACAGATAAAAATGAAATTAGGATGAAATTTCATATTTTTGCTATAGATTTATCAATTAAGGGGAGCATATAAGATAGAATCTATTAATCATCGTATGTCATAATTTGAGTAATACCAAGCGGAATTTCTTCTTTAAACCCTACTACTTTGGCATCAACTCCAAATTGCCAAAATTCGGCATAACCAGGAGTAATAACATCTTTCATCGAAATAGATAATTTCGTTTCAGGAACTACTGGTTTTGAGAAAGTCAGTTGCGCTCTACTATCATTAATAGAAACTTCTGTAGCTATTGTTTCACCTTCAGAATTTTTAACCTCTATCCCATCATCTATTTCAATTTCGGAAGGTATATCTATTGAAAGTCCCTCAACAGGCTTTCCCTGTACGTGAACTTCTATCTCGTAAGTAGCAGTCATAGCTTCCGCATCATTAGGAAAAGCAGCACTGTCAACTATATGAGAAGCTTTATAATCTGATGGTTTACCACTTGCTAATGCAGCGGTAACTGGAGAAAACAATAATAACGTAAATCCAGCAGTGTAAATCAAGTTTTTTAATTTCATAACTATTTTCCTCTAAAATTAATAAGACGAATCCTTCTATTCATTAGTATGGCTATTAGTTATGAAACAAGGATGAAATTTGAGTACTAATTACTCTATAAAAAATATATTTATATATGAGGAAGTAGAATTTATTTTTTGATTATTGGAAAAAATATTATTAATTAAAAAAACAAGCTTTCAGCCCCGAAATAAGTACTAAAAGCTTGTTGATTAAGTAACATTCTAGATAAAAGCCGAGGACGGCATATATAAATAAGATACGAGATAAAAATGAAATTAAGATGAAATATTTCTATAAATACCATATATATATATTTAATTTTAAAATAGAAAAAAACGGATTTTCAAATGCTCAAAAAACACATTCAAAAAACCGAGATTTAATCTATTTATTAAAGTAATGATTTGCCGAGTATGAGGAACGACACTAACTATTAGTTTTTCACAAACTTATGAAATCAAGATGAAATTACTTAACCGTGCCATCCTAATTTTTTCCTAAACCCAGTCAACCAAACGGTAATATCATCTACCAGCGAATAAACCACGGGTACTACAATTAAAGTCAGCAAAGTTGAAATCACCAAACCTCCCAAAATTACCGTAGCGATGGGTGAATAAGCATCCATTCCGGTTTCTGGGAAAAAGGCGAGTCGAACAATTACAATAATTGTAGTGAAGGTGGTCATCACAATCGCTTTGAGTCGAACGGGTCCAGCTTCCCGAATTGCGATATTTCTAGGTACTCCTTCTTGACGTTTAGTCAAAATCAGTTCTAAAAGTAAGATTGCTGCGGAAACTGATAAACCCGACAAAATAATAATTCCTAAAATCGAAACCGTAGACAAAGTTTGTTTTGCTAGTAACAACGCTCCGAAAACTCCTACCAACTGCAAAGGAATTGAAAGCATCATTACCAAAGGTTGAACGAACGAACCAAATTGAATCACTAATATCAGATAAATTAGCAATAAAGAAATTACCAAACCTTGTAAAAGTCGCTCGAACTCAATCATCATATCCGTCATATCCCCCATCGAATCGATACCGTAACCGGGGGGAAAGTCTAATTTACTACCCGCATTCATAGCTATTATCATTGATAAATCCATCGAAGCGGGACCGTCTTTACGGTAGTATCCGTTGACGTAAACCACCCGTCGTCCGTTAACTCTTTCAATCAATGTAGGTCCTTGTTCCCGTTGTAGCGTTGCAATGGTACTTAACGGTACCTGCTGATTGTTGGAAGTAGTAATATAAGTTGATGACAAATCTTGTAGAGTTGCTCTATCATCTTCTTCATACCTAACTAAAATAGAATTTTGTCTTAAATTGGGACGATTATAATATCTGCGAGTGTAACCCCCATTCAAAGCATAACGCGCTTGTTCGGCGATATCTTTAATATTTAACCCCAATTCCTTAGCTCGACGACGGTCAATTTTTAACTGATATTCTGGCTGAGTCATAGCCGAGCTTGTATGTGGCATTACTAAGTCTGGTGTGTCTTCAGCAATACCTAAAACACCTTGAGCTAAACGGTGTAATTCGTCTAAATCTTCGCCGTAGACTGCCAATTGCACCGGAGCCGCTGATGTAGCCATTACATCTACACCCATTTCTTTCATTGCGATGCGTCGTAAACCGGGGATAGTACTACTAGCTCTAGTTCTCACCTCATCAATAATTTGCCAAATATCCCTTTCTCTACTGCCAACATCTTTTAAAGTAACAATCATGGATGCGGTATTAACTCCCCCCATACTGTAACCGCTAAAGTAAGTACTGTTGCGCGTTAGTTCAAAACCAACTTGTGAAGAAACCTTTTCTACTTCCGGCTGTTCCAACAGAATTTTCTCAAACTTTTGAGCCATCTGGTTAGTTTTACTAAAAGATGTCCCCGGTTCAAATTCTATCGTTGCCATAATTTGACCGGAATCACCCAAAGGCATCATTTCTTGCCCAATTAAAGGATACAAACTAAATGCTAGAACAATAGAAGCACCAGTCAGCGCTAAGGTAATTTCCCGGTTTTTCATGCAGATATCGAGCAACCATCCATAAGCTGACTCCAGTTTATAAAAGCTGTAACGTACCGGAGTCAGCAATCTCTGCAACCAAGTTTTCCGTCTGCCTTTTTGATGTAATGGCTTGAGAAAGAAAGCTGCAAGTAAGGGAATTAAGGTAATTGAAACAATCAGCGAAGAAAGAAAAGCAAAAACCATCGGATAAACCAAACCGACAAACATCAATCCAGTCAATCCTCCCGCAAGTATTGTCGGTAACAAAGCCGCAATCATTACACAACTCGCAGCAGCACTTGCTAAAAATACTTCTCCCGTTCCTTGAATAGCTGCTTCGTGGGGTTTTAATCCTTCTTGTAATTTTCTGTCAATCGAATCAATCACAATAATCGAATCATCCACCAACTTACCGATAGCCATCATCATCCCAATCAAAGTTGAGGAATTAAGCGACATTCCAATCGGGATAAAAGGAAGCATCGATAGCGCTAGGGATGTGGGAATAGAAATCATTACAATCGCTGTGGCTCGGAAGTTTTCTAGGAAAACTAAAATAACTATCCCCGCAAGCACAACACTTATCAGTAATTCCCCGGTGGTACTGTCTTTGATTAAATTAACTAAATAAGAATTATCGTAAGCAATTTCAAATTCTAAACCCGGATAAGCTGCTTGAATTTTGGTTAATTCAGCCTGTACCCGTTCGATAACTTGCGGCGAACTCGCATCGGGCTTTTGAATAATATTAACTGCCAGCGCGGATTCACCATTGTAGCGATAACCACTGCGACGTTCTTCATAAGTATCTTTAACCGTGGCAACATCCCTGACATAAACCACCTGTCCCGATTTTTCGAGTACCGGATAATCCATCACCGCTCGAGCATTCAACGCTCGCTCATCGGTGCGTACTAAAATTTCACTATCTCCCCTTGTCAATACTCCCGCACCTTGACTGACGTTATTTGCGTCGATAGCATCCCGTACCTGTAATATAGATAAACCATAAGCAGCCAACTTTTGCCTATCTACAATTATCTGCAACTGTCGCCGATAACCGCCAAAAATTGACACGGCTTGTACGTCACGCACCTGAGTCAATCTATCAACCAAAGTATTATCGGCAAACTCTCGCAACCGCACCGGGTCCCAACCTTCCCCCCGTAAAGCTAGAGTTAGTACCGGACGGTTGAGCGGGTCGATAGGTAAAACCCAGTAGGAACGGGTATTAATTCCATCTAGCGCTAAATCTCCCTCGGCAGCAGTCATTACACTTTGTACTTCCTGCACCGCATTATCAATATCACCACCCCATTCAAACTGGACGGTGACTAACGACATATCCTGTTGCGAACTTGAACGAATAAACCGCACCCCATCTAAGACAGTCAGCCGTTGTTCGATGGGTTTACTGATATAAGTCTCCACTTCCGCAGGTGAGGAACCAGGAGCCATTGTCACAATTGCCACCAAAGGGCTTTGGACATAAGGCATCATCCGCACCGGAAGTAGGAACAGCGTAAGGGTTGCGAGGACGAGGATACCGATGTATAAAGCCGCGAGTACTACCGGGTTTTTGATTGACCAACGGGTGAGGAAGTATTTCATCGAGGAGAGAGGGGGAAGAGGGGGAGTGAGAGAGTGAGAGAGTGAGAGAGGGAGGGAGGAAGACATAATAATTACCAATGCCCAATGCCCCATTCACAATTTACTTAACATCAAATGTATAATTCGCTTGACCATTCACTTTGGGATCTTTAACTTGTGTTGCAACGTTCCATTTACCCTTCATTCCGAAGTTGGTTCTTATCTTGTATCTTCCGGGTTGGGCATCTGGTTCGACTTTTGCCATTGAGGTCATATCTTCTTCACCTTCCATTGGCATGACAACGTTTACGTCTAGGGTTTCTACGGCTACAGGTTTTTGGGTTTGGGGGTCGATTACTTCTACAACAAGTGTGTTATCGCCCA
>JBCBPQ010000312.1:0-7839 GCA_039820645.1 Cyanobacteria bacterium J06633_8
GTATTGTACTGATTTTTGATTACTGAGAATGGATAATTAGAAAAAATTCTTACAAAATATCGACATAGATGTATCTAAATCGATATCTGTTATGTAATCTCAACACCTGGTCTAAATTCCACCTGTTGGTCAGACCAATACACCCTGCTGTCCCATCTTTACCATTACGTCTTCCAAATGATGGGTCGTAGTGAATTCCTAATGCTGTTCGACCAGTGCGAAATCTTGGATATATCGGTAATAAACGTCCACCGACTTCTGAATGAGTACCTCGAACATACCATTTAGAAATCCCGTACACACCATCTGGTAAAGGTGCTTGTGTTCCCGACCTATGACGATTTCTACGTTGAGTATATGACCTTCCCGTAACAGTGTAGTAAGAAGCTAGAACTCGTCCTCTTGAATATAAGCAAAGCCTGTAGAGCGGATTTCCGAGTCTATTTCTTCTTCCTGTTCTCTTTAAGGTCATGTAGCTGCTTCTGTTCGCTGGTGCAGAACACCCGTTCCTAGATGCTTGTGCAGGAAGAGGTGCTGACATGGTTATGGTTGAAGCTATAATTAATGCGCTAGCTATGAAAGCTTTCAACATGTTGTTTATTCCTTGAAAGTTTTACCGACTTTGTTATACTTTCCAAATCATGGGTCGTAATCAATTTCTAATTGACTACGACCATTGCGAAATCTGGGATATATCGGTAAGAAAATTCCAGCAAATTCTGGATGAGTACCCCGAACAACTCATCTAGCAACCCGATATGAACCATCTGGGTGCTTCTATTCCCGATTTATCATGATTTCTTTTAGGTAATTAGTACAAGCAAATATATCTCGTGCTTACATAACCACTAATTCCTGCATATTGAACATCAATAAAGGAGTTAGGGTTAAAGTTTCGATCACCATAATATGGAGTACCGTTAGGGATTCTTTTAAGAATACGACTTCTTGTACTTGGTTTTTGCCGTAAGTTAAGATACCCATTTTTATCGCGAAGACAGACATAACCATCGGGGGTTCTAGTAGAACCAGAGCCAGAACCAGAACCAGAACCAAAACCAGAACCAGAGCCATAACCAGAACCAGAGCCATAGCCAGAACCAGAGCCAGAACCAGAGCCAGAACCATAACCAGAGCCATAACCAGAACCAGAGCCATAACCAGAGCCAGCTTGACTACCCCTACAAACATAATCTCCACTTACCCAACCGACTTTTCCTCGGTACCTAACCTTATACCAATTGCCACTTGAGCTTAATATAGTCAAATTTTGTCGGTTATTAATTCTTCCAATTATACGATTACGAAGACTGGAACCACTTCTTAGATTGAGATAACCGTTTCTATCGCGAGTACATACATAACCATCATATCCCCTAGTAGGAGTATATGTAGGTTGACTGGGTTGACTACCCCTACAAACAAAATCTCCACTAACCCAACCGATTTTACCTTTGTAATTAACCTTATACCAATTACCACTTGACCTTAATATAGTCAAATATTGTCGATTATTAATTCTTCCTACTATCCGGTTACGTAGGCTTGGACCAGTTCTTAGATTGAGATAACCGTTTCTATCGCGAGTACATACATAAGCTGAGCTTCTTTGAGCTACTTGATAGCTTTTTCCTTGTAAGGTCTGTTGTGTCTTTGCTGTACCATCTGCTGAGGTGTTAAAGTTTGAAGCTTGAATTAATGTCTGTGCTGCAACAGGTGCTGAAATGGTTAAAGTGGAACCCAGAATTAACGCGCTAGCTACGAATGTCTTCAACATAGTTTTATACTCCTAAGTTGGTATTTTTTTCTAAGTACTCATCTATAAATAAGTACTTAGAAAAACAAGAATTACTTCTCGGTCTAAATTGGCAGCAAGCTTGATTCTTCTGTAGTAGTAATTCATGAATTACCACTACAGATAATTGTGTTCGGTGTAATTTCTGTATTAGTTGATGGCAAATATGTGATTAGTAATGGCAAAGATAATCCCTACTTACCCAACCAATAGTTCCTTCATAGTTTATTTTGGCCCAATTTTTATAGTATGTGGGACCGTCTACTACATAAGCTACGACACTTCCGTTAGGAATCCGTCTTATGACGCGAGATCTCAATGATGGTCTAGTTCTGAGGTTGAGAGAACCATATCTATCGCGAGTACATACGTGAGTCCCTCTGTGGTTAGCTATTTGATAGGTTTTGCCTTGTACCGGCTCTTGTATCTTTGCCATTACAGGAGCTGAAATGGTTAAAGTGGAACCCAAAATTAACGCGGTAGCCATGAAAGATTTCAACATCTTGCTTATTCCTTGATTGGTTGTACGAAGTTTTGATGACCGAGAATGGATAACGAGACAAAATTTTTACAGAATATCGACATCTATGTATCTAAATCGATATCTGCGATGAAAATTCAAAACCTTGTCTAAATCCGACCTGTTAGTCAGAGCAATGCACCCTGCTGTCCCATCTTCACCGTTACGCTTTTCAAAAGATGGGTCGTAGTGAATTCCTAAATCTGTACGACCAGTGCGAAATGTTTGATTCATCCGTAAGAAACGTCCACCGACTTCTGGATGAGTACCTCGAACATACCATCTAGCAAGCCGATATCTACCATCTGGTGAAGGGGCTTGTGTTCCCGATTTATGTCGATTTCTGTTTTGGGTATATGCCCTTCCGTTAACAGTGTCATAAGAAGCTAGAAGCTGTCCTCTTGCATATAAGCAAAGTCTGTAGAGCGGATTTCCGAGTTTATTGCTTCTTCCTGTTGGCTCTAACCTCATGTAGCTGCCATTGTTTGCTGGTGCAGAACAATCTATGTTAGATGATTTCTTCGCGTTCCGCTCAGCCGTGGAACTGTTCGCTGGAGGTTTAACGATATTGGAATTATTCCCAGGAAATTGTTTTACTGGAGTGGATTGACTATTTTCCTGATTCGGATTAGAAACTGCTTGGGGGTTATCAGTTTTCGACTGTATTTCGTTTGGAGTTAATAACTTAGCTGTTGAAGACTGAGTACTATTAACAGTATTTCCTTGAGGAACTTCTGGTCTTGATTTGTAATTCAAAAAAGCGAGGCTTCCGATAACTATCGAACAACAGACAACAATTAATGTCAATCTGGAACGCATTGAAAATGCCTCAAATGTAGGTAAAAGCAGGAGCAAAAATTACTTTAATTCCTATTTCTATTATCGTTTATATATACATAAATAAAAATT
The DNA here is from genome assembly GCA_039820645.1 of Cyanobacteria bacterium J06633_8. Lineage (GTDB taxonomy): Bacteria > Cyanobacteriota > Cyanobacteriia > Cyanobacteriales > Nostocaceae > Rivularia. The sequence continues at coordinate 3,225 of JBCBPQ010000312.1, forward strand.
GTGATTATTTAAAATTAAGTTATATGTAATTTATCAATATCAATATGAAAACAATAATAAATTATTAATAACTAAAATAACGTTTAAATACTAAAAACCCTTGCTTTAACTTCAGCAAGGGTTAATTGATATCGAATTAGCTGGGGAGTAACGCAAAAAAAGTTGGTTCGATATATAATCGAGAGCTTAAGCAGAAGAGCAAAATGTCAAGAGTTTTGGAAGAAAAAGTTCTATTGTTCTCTTTGTCGGTCAGGCAAAGGAACAACTATCAATTTTATATTAGGCTTTGGTTTGCGTTTAACAATACCAAATAACTTCTAATATAAGAACTCTTCACTTTGTCCAGCACCAGTTTCTTGTCCATTTTGATATAACTTAACTTTATCAATATTTAGCTTAGAACTGGTTCCCAGCCAGGAGGCTGGGAAACGATGATTAAAGGCTCTGCCTTCAACAGATTAACGAGAGACCCCTAGCCTCTGGGCTATGCTACAAGTACGTATCAGTTGCTGTCCCAGTTCTTTCTCCATTCTCATATAACATAACTTTATCAATATTTAGCTTAGAATTTTTTGTTAATGTTTTGTGCAAGCTTTCTAGGCTGAATGACTGAGTAGTTGTAGCGGAATGAATTCCATGTCCTGTTGGTTTGCTATCTGTTATAAAATTTATTCTTGCAACACGATTGTTTACTGTGACTTTATAATTTATAACACGAAAAGAAAAGCCGTCAAAGATGTTTTCTTTTATCAGCTTTCCTACGATATCTCTAACAGGTCTTGTAGCTGATACATATACTGTCTTAGTTTCAAAATAATAATTTGACGATTTTATATTAGGGACATACATGGTGATTCTTATTTTGTTCTTAGAATTGAATTGTGAATTTTGAGATGAGTTACCCCTACAAACAAAATCTCCACTTACCCAACCAATTCTTCCTCGGTACCTAACTTTATACCAATTGCCACTTGAACTTAATATAGTTACATATTGTCTATTATTAATTCTTCCAATTATACGACTTCTTAGGCTTGGGCGACTTCTGAAGTTCAGATAGCCGTATCTATCGCGAGTACATACATAAGCTCGTGAGCCTCTTCTTTGAGCTACTTGATAGCTTGTTGCTTGTACAGACTCTTGTGTTTGTGCTGCAACAGGTGCTGAAATGGTTAAAGTGGAACCCAGAATTAATGCGCTAGCCATGAAAAATTTCAACATCTTGCTTATTCCTTGATTGGTGTATTGTGAGGACTTTGATTGCCGAGAGTGGATATCTAATAGAGACAAAATTCTTACAGAATATCGACATCTATGTATCTAAATCGATATCTGCGATGAAAATTCAAAACCTTGCCTAAATCCGACCTGTTGGTTAGAGCAATAGTCCCTGCTGTGCCATCTTCACCGTTACGCTTTTCAAATGATGGGTCGTAGTGAATTCCTAATGCTGTGCGACCAGTGCGAAATGTTTGATTCATCCGTAAGAAACGTCCACCGACTTCTGGATGAGTACCTCGAACATACCATCTAGCAAGCCGATATCTACCATCTGGTAAAGGAGCTTGTGTTCCCGATTTATGTCGATTTCTGTTTTGGGTATGTGCCCTTCCGTTAACGGTGTCATAAGAAGCTAGAACCTGCCCTCTTGCATATAAGCAAAGTCTGTAGAGTGGATTTCCCAGTTTATTGCTTCTTCCTGTTCGCTCTAACCTCATGTAGCTGCCATTGTTTGCTGGTGCAGAACAATCTATGTTAGATGATTTGTTCCTAACTGTTAGAGGCTTTTCAGCTTTACTTTTTCCTAAAGAAATACCATCATATTTACCATTTCTTAGTTCAAACTGTTCTTGCTTTAAATTAACTGGATAACCAAGTCTTTTAGCTTTTCTTTCCATTGCAAAGAAGTCAGAAGGATTATGATTATGACAAGTATTCCAATATAAAACATGACTTATTTTTCTGGCTTCATCTACAAAACCTCCTGGATTTAGGGTGTTAACTATGTATTTATTTTCATATTTCGATATGTAGGCTGGTTTTGATGAAGAGCAGTAAATATATTGTGTACCAGTTTCGCTGAATTTTCCTTTTGAAACTCTACCAGATATCGAACCATCGGGATAACTTCTACTAAGTACTTTTATAGAATAAAGTCTTCCATTAACACCATTTTTCAAAAATTTTTTCTTTATAGATTTAATTTCGTAACAATAATGTCCCCGACATCTTTCAAATAAATAAGAACGAGCGGAGGCTTTTTCAATATTCATTCCGGTTGTACTTCCAAAAATCAAAGTAGACAGAGTAATTACTTGCCCAATTTTTTGGATTAAAGACATAAAATTTACACCTCGCAGTGTGAAGGTTATTGAAGCGAAAAGATATTTGCGTTTGCGTCTCACTTTTTTTAAGCTAACAAATTTGCACTTGCTTATATGGTTTTGTATTTGACTTAAAACAATGTTTTCATATCAGGATTTTATTAATTTGTAATTATAAATAATAGTAAATATAATATCGGATGAATTACTTAAGAATAATTGCTAACATTATTTAAAGTTGAATATAATGTTTTTATTATTCATGCTTTTTTATTGTTTTTAATATAATTTTTTCTAAAGTCTAATTCATCCTTTTGAGGTAGTAATTAGACCTAAAATCAATATAAAGGAGTATGATGTATAAGTTAATTTCTACTGGATTAATTGCTGTCAATTTATTAATTGCTCAAGCATTACCTCTACAAGCACAGTCTGGAAGAAGAACAAATATAGGTAGTTGTAATGCTGCGCTAACTTCTGCTAAAAATCGTATTAAAAAGGGTCGAAATATACAAATTAGAATAAATAAGTATATTCATGGATATTCAAACGCACCTGTAAATCGCTCTCATGAATATGGTATTGGATTAGAAGGTAGAGCGACTTCATCAATTTTTAACTCCCCTGTTTTCATGAAATCTATCGCTTCCCAGATTATTTATAACTGTAAAACAGTAGGTATTCTTTCTTTTGGTTTTGGTTATGATCGAATAGTTGCATTTGGTTTAATGACTTCTGGAAAGGTAGTAAAATTCAAATGTTTATATGGAGAAGGAGTAAACATTAAGCCCCGTTGGGGACAAGCTCTATGTTTGTAAATTTCTGGAAAGATATCTTAGATTCAATCGGTACAGTAGGGTTTTTATCTCCACGGGCTATAAGCATTTCAACCATATTCGCTAACCTATCTACTACTGTAATCTCGCCAAACTCCGCTACGTTTACAGGTACGATATCCGTTTCATCATAAATTTCTGTCGGCATTTGGCGAGATTCTACCGCAGGCTTAATCGTGGGTTGATTTAACTCTTCCTTAAAAGCTTCTAACTCGGTTTGGTCAAAATTAGTAGTGGGTCTGGTTTTACCTTTTTCGTTGCAAACGCTTAACCGACCTTGTTGTGTATAACGCTCAATTGCGCGAACGCTAACCCCTAGATATTCTGCTGCCTGTTTCTTATTTATGAGAAACCCCGTCAAATATCGTCAAACAATATTATGCTTTGTGGCGATGTTTGGCGTGGTTAATTAAGTAAATAAAATAGTACAGCTTTAAAAAGTTATGTACTTCTCAAACCCTGTGAAATTGGCAAAATCTTCCCCCGAAAATGAATCGTTAATTTAAAATTCGGGGTAATTTTTGTCCTCCATCCCCGATCTAGGGCTAACATCAGAAAACTGATCGCGTAATTCTATTATTGTTTCTTGTCAACATATCAATTAATTCCCGCGCAAACGGGCGCAGCCGATCAATAATTTCCCGTCCGTCATTATTATCGTTAGTATTTACTGTTGGATTGAAATTAATTACAACGGGTTGTGAAGTGTTGTAATTATTGTTGTTTGTTGTATTTGCAGGTAAAGGATTAAATTGCAATGCTTCCCGTGTAGCATTTACCCCATGAATGACCGCGTTAATTAAATCTGTTGGATCTACTCCTTTGGCAACTGTAGAAAATAAAGCTTTACCGGACGCTGTTAAATCTGACAATGCACCCATTTTGGCATCAGAAGAGGGGAGGTGAGCGCGGACACGATTAGTAAATTCTATTATTGGGGCTAATGCTTCATTTACATGGGAACGGATACCATTAGCAAAAGTAATCATTAAATGTCTGCCTGCGTTCCCGAACCATCTGCCAATATTGCGAAAGAAATTGGGGACAGATTTTGTAAAAAACCATGACAAAGATTTCCACACATCGTTTAACCCCTTGTCTACAGCAGGTTTAAGCGAATGCCACATATTACCAAAATGATACTTAAAGTTTGCTGACAAGCTCTGCCAAAACCTAGAGAACCAATTCCCAAAATTACCAAACCAACTGCTTACAGTTTTCCAATTAGTAATTAAAGCGTATGCGCCAGCCGCAATGGCAGCAATAGCGGCAATAGCAAGAGCGACGGGAGAACCAACCACCGCAGCAATGATGCTACCGACAGCCCCAATGGCAGCACCCACCCCTTTAACAATCGCTATTATTCCTGAAAGTTTAAAAGTAAAACCACCAATAGCGGCTAAACTACCCCCAACCGTTACAGTTATCCATTTAAAAAGTGCTGTTATTCCTGTA
>JBCBPQ010000313.1:0-7838 GCA_039820645.1 Cyanobacteria bacterium J06633_8
CTAAATTAGTTAAACCATTTTTTAAACTTACCGGTAGATTTTCCAGCGGACTAACTGATTTAGTAGGATAAATAAATTCTCTCTCTATTTGTTTAGTAAGTAAATTATATTGCAATATTCTACATAGACTACCTTGATTAGGTTGAGCTTTTTCTCCATCTTGAATTAATGCATTTTCGGTTGCTGAAAATAAATACTTTTTGTCTGGTGTAATAGTCAGACTTTCAAAAGCTAAATTGTTGCGAATACCTTGTTTTTTATCTGGAGATGGTAAAAACTTTTGAGGTATGGATAAACTAGAAATTTCTTCCCCAGTATCTAATGAAAACTCTTTGATAAATGGATTTATTCCAGTATCAGCATTACCTTCAGATGAAACGAATATGGATGAATTGTTTAGTGCTATCCCTTCTGGATCTATAGTACCAGCAGCAAATGTTCGACCATTTTCATCTTTTAATGTCGTCATCTTCACGATTTCAATATCGCTTTTTTTGAAAGAATCCCCATTCAGATTGATTTTAACAGTGTAGAATCTTGCTGCTGATTTCTGGGAGCGGTCATCAGATATAACATAATAAGCTTGATTATCAGCATCATAAGTTATTCCTGATAACCCTCCTAATTCAATATTCTGAAATTTAATTCCTGTAGGTAAATTGGCTGCTCCAATAAAATCAATCCTAGTTATTTCAACCGCTGAAGTGCTGAAATTTGTGAAAACAAATGTGACAAATATAATTGTGACGATAAATACAATAATTAGCGGTAACTTAAATAGTTTTTTTATTCTCACGACAATTAATCTACGAAAACCACGATTACGATATCACAGGAGTGGGATGATGGGGAGAGGAAAACAGGAGAAAGATGGAAGGATAGTAATTGGTGAGTAGTGAGTAGTGAGTAATGAGTAATGAGCGGTAAGTAATGAGTAATGAGTAGTGAGTAATGAGTAACGTCTCCATTATATGAATTAAGCGTTCAAACCACTCTAAAGTCAGCTACTCCTAACTTTGAATTCAAAATCTCAAATTCCCCACTCATGTATCGTCATATTGACTTTCAAAAAAGTTGACGAGCCAGTCTTTTACGCTATGGGTTGCACGACAATCGTCTTCGTTATAGCGTTTGATGATTTCTAATAAAGTGCGATCGCCATTTTTCAACCATTTGTCATACCAGTAAATACACTTAGCTCCTGTGGCTTCTTTATCACGCCATTCAAATCCCAGCCATCTAGCAATTGATTTTAAAGCGTAGCTTTCTAATGGTAGTACTAAGGTTTGAGTAAGTTGTTCGTAAATATCTACGAATCTATCTAAGACCGGTAATACTTTTTTGGAGGGAGTACGATAAAATTTTGCTAGGCGTTGAACTGTATCAAACTCATAAACACAAAAGTGGTAAATTGGTGCGTCGGGATACTGCCAAACTAATTCTAAAAATTGCTGCCAAATCAGTTTTTCGTCGCTGGGTTTTTCTGCTAAAAAAGAATAAAATTGCTCGGTATTTTTCTCCCTATTAAGGACTAATACTCCTAATAAATAATTTAAATTTAAATCTGGTTGGGCTTCTATATCAAAATAAAGCTCAACAGGGGCTGTATATGTAATAGTCTCGTATACTACCGGGTCAATTTCTGCTGCTGAAGGATATTGAAATATTTTCTTACCATTTGATTCTGCTACAAGCAGGGATTCCTGATGCGAGAAACGCAACTCTTGATTAATCGTTGGTTCAATCAATGCTTCGGGTAAGAGAAGCGGACGATTTTCAAGCAAAGATTTTCCCTGTAAAACAAGATTAGTTGCAACTTCTGTACCAAAACCGGGTAAATCTTCTAATTCTGAAGGTCTGGTTTGAGATAGCGACTCTAAAGTCGTTATGTCAATAGTTTTTAACTCATCGTAACGTCCTGGGGTTACCCCCGGCACAAGTGAAAGATGTTGTTGCTCAGAAGCAGTTTGATGACAGCTACTATACCAATTGCAAAGACTGCATTTTTGACGCGAAATAAATACTTCTGGAGGTGTTGGTAATTGCAATATTTCGATACATTCTTCCAATACTTCCTGCATCCGAGGAATCCACTTGACTAAATCAACCTCATATTTCGTGTCTTTTCCCCGCAACATTAACCAAGCTCTGTCCGGTTCAACTTGTTGCACTCTAGTTAATACAAAAGCATAAAATGCTGCAATAACTTGGTATTCTTGTTTGGGACGCTTACCTAACTCAACTCTTGCCGGAACGTACATCCAATTTCCGAAACAAGAATTTCCCTCTTGTTTAATCAGTAAATCCGGACGAGCTGACAAAGTGTGACCGTCTTCATAACTGGTGACGATTAATCCCTTGTAAATACATTCAACTCCCTGCTGCATCAACTGTAAAGTCGCTGCTTCCCCAACCTCTGGTTCCCCCTTGGAAAACCTAGGACGCTGATAATCTAGCTTTGCTAAAACCTTTTTCTGATGAACGTATTTATCTTGATAAAGCTTCAAAAGCAAGTCGCTAGGTGCATCTTGCTCATTTTTATCGCCGCGAACATTCAAAAAAGGTCGGCGTTTACATTTTTGATATTGCAGCAGTAGTTCGGCATTAATTAACATTCTTTTAAACTAACAATAATTAGCGCAATATGGGAGTAATCAAAGTAACTAAAGTTGCTGTTGTGTAAAATACATCAACAATAAAGCTGTTACCGAAAATTTGTTTAGATGAACATTCAGAAGCAACGTTGTAGAGGAAGAAAATAACTGTTTTTTGAAAATCCCTAATGCGGCTACTTGATAAAACTTTACAAAGTGAAAAACTCCTAACTTTGAAACCGTTTTCTAATTCCACAGACGCTTTACTAAAAGTAACTTAGTTGAGGATAAATCTCCTTCCCGGACGTTACTCCATATACTTAATTGTGTCCTTCAAAACCAAAATCTAAAATTGATATGACGAGTATATCTGCTACACAAACTCTATTGCATCAGTATCGACAACAATTTCCTGCTTTAGGAAATAAAGCTTATTTTAACTTCGGAGGTCAAGGACCAATGCCAACTTCGGCTATGGATGCTGTAATCCTAGCCCAAAATGAAATTCAGCGTCTGGGACCTTATGGCAATGAAGTTAATTCTTTGCTAATAGATAACACTAAAGCCACAAGAGTAGCAATCGCAACCGAATTGAGCGTACCACCCGAGACTATCACCCTTACAGAAAATGTAACAGCAGGTTGCAATATAGCAATGTGGGGTATCGAATGGAAAGCTGGAGACCATATACTGCTCACAGACTGCGAACATCCAGGAATCATCGCTACAGCGCAGGAAATAGCAAGGAGATTTTCTGTAGAAGTTAGTTTTTGTCCAATAATGTCAACTTTAAATGATGGTGACCCAGTAGCAATAATCGCCGATAATTTGCGACCCAACACCAGGATGGTAGTTTTGAATCACGTACTTTGGAACACCGGACAAGTTTTACCTTTAGAGAAAATAGTAGAAACTTGTAGAAGCAATAATACAAAGTTAATGGTAGACGCGGCTCAATCAGTAGGATTATTGCCATTAAATCTTACCGAATTAGGAGTAGATTTTTATGCTTTTACAGGACACAAATGGTTATGTGGACCTCCTGGTGTTGGTGGTTTATACGTTCGTCCTCAAGCGCGAGAAAGTCTGTATCCTACATTTATAGGTTGGCGTAGTGTGGTGGTTGATGGTAAAGCTAAACCTGTAAAATGGCAGGAAAGCGGAGAAAGATATGAAATTGCTACTTCTGCTTATCCTTTTTACGTAGGTTTAACCGAAGCAATTGCGGTTCATCAGAAATGGGGTACACCACAAAAGCGTTACGAACAAATTTGTCATAACAGCGAGTACCTTTGGCAAAAATTGATGTCAGTATCGGGTATTAAATGCTTGCGAAAATCTTCTCCCGAATCTGGTTTAGTCTCATTTCAACTGGAAAGCAATCAATCCAAAACCAGCTTAGAATTAGTACAATTTTTAGAATCCAAAAAAATATTTACCCGTACAATTTTAGACCCTGATTGCGTCCGTGCTTGCGTCCATTACTTTACATTAGAATCGGAAATCGACCAGTTGGTTGAGGAGATTCAGGGGTTTTTTAATTAGGGAATTAGGGATGGGGCATTGGGCATGGGATGATTTGTTTATAGTTGCTTGTAGGTGTACATTGTGTTGTGGAATATTAAATACATAGTCAATCATCTTACATAGATTTATAAGCACAATTTAACTTGAGCATATAAAGTGTTAAGGGGGAAAAGGGACAGACGAAAAAAACAATTCTCATCTATTCCCAATGCCCAATGCCCAATGCCCAATGCCCAATTCCCAAAATGAATCGTCCTATTATATATATTGCTATCACTAATCACGGTTTCGGACATGCGACTCGGACTGCTGCTGTAGCGGCGACGATTCAAGATTTGTGTCCGGAAGTATTATTGATTATGGTGACAACTGCACCACGTTGGCTGTTGGAATGTTATATAAAGGGTGATTTTATTCATCGTCCCCGTGCTTATGATTTGGGGGTGATACAAGCTGATAGCTTGAACATGGATAAGAAAGCTACTTTAGACAAATTATTAGAAATTAAAAAAAAGCAACACTCCATCATTGCTTCGGAAGTTGATTTTATTCACCAAAATCGCGTTAATTTAATACTGGCAGATATTCCCTTCTTAGCTGCGGAAATTGGTCAAGCTGCTAAAGTTCCTTGCTGGATGATTAGTAATTTTGGTTGGGATTTTATTTACAGAGAATGGGGTAGTGATTTTGTTGACATTGCTGATTGGATTAGCGAATGTTATGGAAAGTGCGATCGCCTGTTTCGTCTTCCCTTCCACGAACCAATGCAAGCGTTTGAGAATATAACAGATGTTGGTTTAATTGGTGGTTATCCTTTTGTGGAACCAGAAGAAATAAAATCCAAATTTAAAATAACCACACCACGGGAAAAAACTGTATTGCTTACCTTTGGTGGATTGGGTTTACAGCAAATACCATATCAAAATCTAAATAACTATCCAGATTGGCAATTTATCACCTTCGATAAAGCAGCACCAGATTTACCAAACCTAATCAAAATTGCAGATAAAAAAATTCGTCCCGTTGATTTCATGCCAATTTGCGGGAGAGTAGTTTCCAAACCGGGATTTGGTACTTTTGCGGAAGCGACTAAATTAGGAGTGCCAATTGTTTCTGTAACAAGAACAGGTTTTGCAGAATCAGCTTATTTGATAGAAGGAATATTAGATTACAACTATCATCAAATATTGACACCTGCGGAGCTATTTGAAAGTTCTTGGGAATTTTTGAAACAGCCATTACAAGAACCTCGGTGTAAAGAAAAGATTGGGATTGATGGGAATGAAGTGATTGCTAAGACAGTTGTGGATTTTTTTGGGGGGAATGCTGGTTGAAGGAACAGCGAAATCCTGGGCTAGAAGTTATACTGAGCATTTGTTTCAAATCGTTCATACCGCCCACAAATGCCTTATCGTCTGTTGATGCAAGTTGTCGTGGTATCCGAGAAGTACGCACATTTCCCCGCTCTAGTTGGACATGACCAATCAAATCGGGAACAGACTCAGAAGCTAAGTTATCACCAGGACTAGTACCGCTTCGCGGAAGTAAGAAGTAAAAAGTAAGAAGTAAAAAGTTTGATTTTCTAGGCTTTTCAGCCATTTTTAATGGTTGCCTTATTTAAGCTGTAGTGTACTAGTTAAAATATATAATTTAAATACGTAGCAGCTTAATTATGGGAAGGTTCGTTCTCGACTTTGGTAATTGACCTTGATTTTTTTAACTTTGATAAATTCATGCTGTGAGATCATCTTCGGCGAGCGTGCTTGAGTTAGGCGAATAATTATTGAATAAAAATGCTGGAATTACTGACCATACCACTAGTACAACAAAATAGACTTTCTCGGGAATAAGCTCAAACAAGTTAGCTAATAGCAATCCAGAAATTAGAATGGCATGGGCAAGAATTGCCCAAACAATGCTCGCTATAACCTGTAATTTTGCACCAGGATTGGTGAATAATACTTTTCGGTAAAAGGCGATCGCCATTGGCAGAAAAATCACTATCGCTGTTAACAAACCAGGATTGTAGGATTGTTTTAATATGCCTGGGAAGATATGACTGATGGCATTGACAAGCACAATACCATTCATTGCTAATACTGGAAATAATTGTTTTGGACTACGCCAAATAGCAATAATACCAACTAACCATACAAGAGATGTATTTATCACAAATATTGCTTCTCGACTCAGTATGATTACACTAGAATCTTGCACTCCAAGTACACCCAAAAATAAGGTATTGAAATACTCGTAAAATGCATATTGATTGCCAGAAATATCAATCCAATGTTCCTCGAATTGATGAATCATATATGCGACTAGTAGTACTACAGATATTAATTTCGTATCAGAAAAAACTGCCACTGTCTGCTCAGTTCTGCACGAAAAGAATATGAAAAGAATAAATGGAGCTACATAGATACCAATCTTCATCCAATTCTCTATAAGAAAATCATACTGCCCTAATGGTGCCCAAAGCATAAAAAATAAAAGGCAAATGCTTGCAAAAGTTATTCTTGAGTTATTCATTAGCTCTCCTTAGAAGATACGCTTACAGGATATTTTTGATAATGCTTTAAGACTATTTTCTATCTACACTTTGGGGATAAGTAAATGTGAATCAAAGTCTCCTCCAAGGTGCATTACATATATTCCATAGTTAAAGGAGACATCTTTAAAGTAAGGCGGAGAGGGAATTATTTCCTGGGGGCTGACAATCAGTTGTAATGCTTCACCAGATGCAAAAAAGGTGCTGCTTGGGTAGAGTGCTATTTCCATCGGTACGATTTCGCCCGGTTTTAGTTTTTGCTCCCTATGAGCCGATAATACTGGGTTATATGAAGTAGATTTTTCTTCCTCAATTTTTCTCAGTGAAGCTCTAGCCCATCCTCTTGTGACCATATCTTGTGAGTTGCCGACAGAACCGTAAAAGTTAACAGACTTTTTATCTCGGCTTAGCTTATTCACAGCAACATATAATCCGATGTCATCTGGTGATTCCTGACTAACGTTGTCACACCGAGTCTCTATCCATAGTCGTAGTTTCATATAGCCAGTCAGTTCGGTATCTTCAGTAAACTCGTATACAAAGGTGGCTTTTCCTTTAATTGCAGAATATGCTAATTCCTGTGATGCGGGCAGAACTGTCAAAGACAATGACTGTTGTTCGGTCAAATAGAGCTTATGGTATTCAGTGCGGGCAATTGGCCATTCTTGCTCATAGCGGATTGAGTGAATTTGCTTGAGACTAGAACGGACTTCCAGCCGCACAGGAGGAGTATTGAGAAATCCGCTGGAAGTATCTCCTTTAAGGAAACAATCCATAAAGTTTTGAGTTAACGTTTGTACTTCAGAAGAGTAGTAAGCGTCCCATTTACCAGTGCGGTGAGTATAAAGCCATTTATGTTGTGATCGCGCCTTCATAAACGCTCGAAAGCTGCCCATGCTATGTAGTCCGTGGTCGGAGAAAGAACCACAAACCAGCATTGGCACGGTAATTTCTTCAAGTTTTGCCACCTTCTCCTTCCAGAAATCATCATAAAAAGGATGCTTCTCTACGAAGTTAGTAGGGATGCTACCTTCAACATTGATAAAATCTTCTGGTGTACCGTTAATTGCACTTTTGACTTCAGTACTCCACCAAAAAGCCGGAAAACCTAGCTCAGTTAGACCACTGCGTGTAAAAATATCCTGATATGGGTCTGTAAGTCCTTC
>JBCBPQ010000314.1:0-7760 GCA_039820645.1 Cyanobacteria bacterium J06633_8
ACGGCCATCCTTGAGACGAACTGTTACTTTATCAGCTTTATCAACTACGTGAGCATTGGTTAAAACCAATCCGCTTTTGTCAATAATGAAACCAGAACCTAAACCGCGTAATTCTTCCGGCGGCAAGTTTCTAGGTAAATCGCCGAAAAATCTCCGAAAAAATGGGTCTTCTGTAAAAGGTTCGGGAAGACGACGGCTCACAGTGCGCTCTGTATCAATACGAACTACTGCCATGCCAACTCGATTCACTGCTGCCGTAACAAAACTACTACTGCCAATAGCAGCACCAGCATTTGAAGGCTTCTGTGCTATCAATTGCGATGAATCAGCGAATGCAGTCGGTGCGGGTTCTGCCTGAGAAGGTAAGACTAAAAGAGTATTAGCACCAAGCAAGACTCCCATAATAATTGCTAATAAATGCGTACTTAGTTGTCTTATAGACTTAGAAAAAATTGTAAATTTCATTACAAGAAGGTTTTCAGCCTGATTGTTAGTTATTCTTGACAATTTTGCGTGAAGCTACTGAAAACATTATGCTTTCAATAGTCGTAAATTTGGACGTTTTCCGTCATCTTCAAGTTTCGTTTGTTTAAGCTCTAATGCTTAGCAATAGGGCATTAAACAAACTTTAGATACGATGCAATTTATTAATGATATTAGCAAAAATAAGAGCAGGCATTTTTTCCCTGAGAAAGCTAATTAGTCTTATATCACCTGGTATTAAGATTGCAAAGATGCCATCGGAGTGTTTGCTCTTTGCGTTAGGATTATAATTACTGCATCAATGCCAACAAACAACACCATATGAATGGAACATCAAAGCAAAACGAGCCGATATTGAGTGACAGTAATGATACTCAAATTTCAGAACATAACCACAATCATAAGCACTCAACCCACGATCACGTTCATAGCGAAGAGTCTTTAAGAAAGATAGTTAATCGGTTATCGCGGATAGAAGGTCATATTAGAGGAATAAAATCGATGGTGCAGCAAAATACTCCCTGTCCTGATGTTTTGTTGCAGATTGCTGCTGTTAGAGGTGCAATCGATAAAGTAGCGCGGATTGTTTTAGATGAACACTTAACGGAGTGCGTTGCAAGAGCGGCAAAAGATGGCAATATTGATGCTGAAATGGAAGAATTAAAAGCGGCTTTAGATAGATTTTTGCCTTAAAAATAATTGAAGATTTAAAATTAAGCTGAATCAGCCATAAGACTTATGCAACTAGTACCGCTTCGCGAAAGTAAGAAGTAAGAAGTAAGAAGTAAGAAGTAAGAAGTTTGATTTTTTAGGCTTTTCAGCCATTTTTAATGGTTGGCTTATTTACGCCGACTTATACTAGTATATTTTTATCGTAGGGGCAGGTGACACTTAATTGAATTTTTAATCCAGCAATAAGGGTTGTGGTGTCACGCACCATCTGAGTTTTGTGACAAATGCGTAAGCGTAAGTCCTGAATTATTCCAATGATATCGATATTATTAATAAATTAGATAGCTTGAATGAGTTTTCATAAATATATATTTAATTATTGTTTCAGTGGTAAACCGAATAAACCGCTGATTCTTTTTTTGCACGGTTTTATGGGGAATATTCATGAATTTGATGAAGCAATATCTTTATTAACAGATGAGTTTTATTGTTTAAATATCGACCTTCCGAGGCATGGGAAAACTAACATTTTAGATGATGATTGCTATAAAATGCCGAAAGTTGCCGATGCATTAATCAATTTATTAAATGAATTACAAATTGAACGGTGTTTTTTGATTGGATATTCTATGGGTGGAAGATTAGCTTTATATTTAACATTAAAATTTCCTCAGCGTTTCCATAAAATTATTTTAGAATCTGCCTCACCTGGATTAGCGACGGAGAAAGAAAGATTAGAAAGAGTTAAACGAGACGAACAAATAGCTAGAAAGTTAGCAAGAAGTATTGAAAAAGACGATTTCAGAAAATTTTTAGATAATTGGTACAATCAGCAGATTTTTGGCAATATCAAAAATCATCCGCATTTTGAGCAGATGATAGAAAATCGCTTGCAAAATAATCCCGTCAAATTAGCGAAGTCTCTGCGGTTAATGGGTACCGGGGTTCAACCATCTCTATGGGAAAAATTAGCAAATAATCAAGTTCCTGTATGTTTATTGGCAGGAGAAAATGACCAAAAGTTTATTGATATAAATACAAGGATGGTTGAAATTAATCCCTTGTGCGAATTAAAAATAATTGAAAATGCAGCTCACAACATTCATTTAGAACAAACTTCTGTATTTGTCAGAAATATTCAAGATTTTTTCTAGGGTTTGATAACTAAACAGAATACTGCAACGCAGTGGCTACCCTTCCCCTCTCCTTTATAAGGAGAGGGGTGCCCTTTAGGGCGGGGTGAGGTTTCCTGCTATTTAGATACAGCCCAAGAACGCACTTCACCCAATGTCACTGGAGTTCTATCGCTGACATCAATGGTAAACCGAAATACTCTTTTGGCTCTCCTACCATTTTCTGGATCGAAGAATTTTAGTTTGACATCCCAACATTCGCTACCGTAACGACAGAAGGGGCTTTTTTCTACTTCAATACTATGCAATTCCATGCCAATTGCCACCGCTTCAGAAAAGGTTTGTACCGCTTGAAATGCATTGGTAGCTGCAAAATTTAAAGCGCGATCGCGTGCCATCTGTCCTAAGTTTCGCAAGTCGTAGTAAACTCGATTTAGGAAACTGGTTAAGGAGCGGCGCATGATGGATTCATCGGCTGTTTCTTGTTCTGCGCTGACTACTTCCATGGCTGATTCAACCAGAGTGTTGACTTTCCAACCGTACATGCCTCTGGGGCTGTTGATTTTGATAACTGGAACAATTTGACCAGAAAACAGTTTAACAGTTTCATCGGTAAGGATACCTGGAATACTCACCCGTTCGATATAATCTGCGTCATCTTCTGATAATACCTGACCGGCAAGCATATATTGCATTACTTCATAGATATCGGCGGCAAAGCCTCCTACGGGTTTAATGGCGTAGATTGGAGTCAGTTCTAAATTTAACGTCCAGATAAGAGATTTACTTTCAGAAAGGTTGGATTCCAAATAATCCACCATTTGACGAGCATCGTAAGGATTTGCGGGAAGCTGGGTATTGCCTACAGTCACCGCTGGCATAAATTGCTTGAAAGTGTCCCGACGGGCTTCTGTTCCGAAATCATATCCTAGGCTTCCCAAGGCATAAACTAAATTAGAGCGTTGGCTGGGAGTTACGCTGTTGGGGACAATATTATTAGTCGGTTTATTGTTTTGTGTAAGGTTTGTTGAAGCA
The DNA here is from genome assembly GCA_039820645.1 of Cyanobacteria bacterium J06633_8. GTDB lineage: Bacteria > Cyanobacteriota > Cyanobacteriia > Cyanobacteriales > Nostocaceae > Rivularia. Next base: position 3,324 of record JBCBPQ010000314.1, read on the forward strand.
ACTTTTTCTGTAATATTACTGGCAGAAATTACAGGTTCGGTTATATTTGCTATGGGATTTGTGACAGCTACAGGATTTTGATTTAAGACTGTTGTTATCGGTGCTTCTGTTGCTGATGTCACAACGGACTCTGTAATCTCACCATCAGAATTTTCTTCTATTTCTAATTCATGTAATGGTTCTCCTGTCAAGAGTTCGTAAGCACCAGAAATATTGATTTTTCCTAATAAACAGCGTTCTGGTTCTTCCACTTCCTCTGCATCGCAAGGAATAGCACTATTGGTGAGAGCAGCACGTACCGCTTCTGCATCGGGTGCGGCACCTTGTTGCAATTGTAGACTCATCAGTAATGCTGCCGTTCCCGTAACCATAGGAGCAGCACAACTGGTACCTTTTTTGCGGATGGGTTCATCAGTTGCCGGTTGCGCTCCTAAGATATTTTCTCCCGGTGCGAGAATCCCTTGACTGGCATATTTACCGCCATAATTACTAAATTTGAAGGGTTCTCCGGTATCTTTCATCGCTCCCACGGTGAGGACATTTTCTAAAACCGCAGGAACGCACCAACATTCTCCTTTATCGTTACCACCAGGAGCTACAACTAGAATATTATTCTCTTGAGCTTGACGAATGGCTTTATCAATAAATTCGTGAGCAAGTCCACTTTGAGTAGGGTGACAAGCAGCGCAATGGATAATATTTGCACCTTGTTCAATAGCCGTATTAATAGCGCGCGATAGATTCAGAGGATTAATAAAATCATCGTTACCGTAGGCAATGGGAATATTAATTACTGTAGCGTTAGGAGCAATTCCCTCCACCGGTGAATCTGGCTGTCCGCAGATGGAACTGATGATATGGTTAGCATGGAAGCGCAGGTGCAAACTAGCCCGAATATTCTCATCGGGAATCGCCGCTTCCATCATTTCCTTTTTTTCTTCTTCACTTTTCCCAGTGCTTTCTATATCCAGAAAGGCTTGTAAATCTTGAGGATCGATATCAAATTCTTCAGCCCAGTAGGGTTCGAGTCTAGTGATATTCGCTCCTTGAAAACAAGCGCGATCGAGGTCTATAGCTCCATCTAGAACGGCGATTTTGATGCGGGAATCGCCTTTGGTGTGGGAGCGGAGGGCGGAAAGTCCGGGAATATCTGCTAAATCGGGCATTGTTAATGGGTAATTGGTAATGGGTTATTGGTAATTGGTTATTGGTAATTGGTTATTGGTAATGGGTTATTGGTAATGGGTAATAAAGTATCGTGCTTTTCAAATATAAGTAATTAATCTAATTTTATATAACTATTGGTTTGTCACATTAGTTTTTACTGGTTTGTTTATCCGGTAAATTTTGGGAGACGTAGCACTGCTACGTCTCTACAAATTATCAGATTTTCACTGTTCACTATTTCTAATTAGTATTTCAACGCCGACCTACTTAATAGTGGTGAATTTAACTCCAAATTCGACCTCTACGAAAAGGCTTCTCGTTTTTATCTCGTTTGTAATCTTTAAACATTGTTTTCCAACGAGCATAATCTTCTAATCCTGTTGCCTGGGTATAAGATTGTTCGTCTTGGGTTGATTCCGATTCACTGGTATTTTGAGTACTTTTTTCTGATTCTGCTGGTTGTTCAGTACGTTTTTTGCGAGTTCCTTTAGGTTCTGCCATTGTTTAATTTCTCCTTCAAAATGCTTAATTCATATAATTTATAATTAGAAAATGTGAGTCAATCAAGACATTTTTAGATAGCTGTAATGGGGATATTGAAATTGTGCGGGGTCGTTATAATTAGCTCCGTGCATTAAGTCCATGCGGATGTGCAGCAAATCTTCTCCGCGTCCGTGAACTACATCAACACATTCGTGGGTTTGAATGAAATGGGGACGTTTTACAGGAGGGGATTGTTTGGGTAATTTCATTTTTTTTGTATTAAGGGTAATAAACAATTAATTGGTGCGTGACGGCAATTTCTAATTTATTTATTGCTTTTGATAAACTATCGTAGCCGTCACACACCCTACAATAATAATCTCAATTACTTCTATCTCACTTTAAGAGGATGTTTGAAAAGTATAGTTTTTATCCAAACTCTCGAAGATCCCCCCTTCCCCCCTTTTTAAGGGGGGTTAAATTCTGGCAATTTAGGGAGGGGATTTAGATTTAAAGTCTCCATTTCCAAGGAGGATTTAGGGGGGATTTAGGTTTAAAGTCCCCTTTCCAAGGGGGATTCAGGCTTAAAGTCCCCCTTGGAAAGGGGGATTTAGGGGGATCTTAACTGACGGCTACAATAATGCAATAATTCTGGTACATTTCTTTGTAGGGTGCTGTGACACATCGATTGATTGTAAACGAAACGAAAAATATCACCTTTGTGTCACGCACCAACCAAGGTTTTGTGAGTATTGCGACCATTCCATTTCTATTTTCAATCAATTGGTGCGTGACGGCAATTTCTAATTTATTCATTGGTTTTGATAAATTATCGTGGCCGTCACAGCACCCTACATTAAACCAATAATTAAACAATCAATAAGGAGAAGACCAAGAACGTACTTCACCCAAGGTAACAGGAATTAAATCGCTCACGTCTATGGTAAACCGGAAAACTTTCTTGGCACGACGGCTGTTTTCTGGATCGAAGAATTTTAATTGAACGTCCCAACAGTCGCTATCCATCCGACAAAATGGACTTTTTGATACGTTTATACTGTCTAATTCCATCCCTGCACCCACTGCTTCAGAAAACGTCTGAGCGGCTTGGAAAGCGTTTGTAGCGGCGAAGTTGAGGGCGCGGTCTTGAGAGGTTTGTCCGAGGTTGCGGAGGTCGTAGTAAATGCGGTTGAGGAAGCTGCTGAGGGTACGGCGCATTTGTCCTTCGTCGGCTCCTTCTTGTTCTGCTCCCACTGCTTCTATAGCGCTACTAACTAAGGTGTTGACGCGCCAACCGTACATTCCTCGTGGGCTTTGGGGTTCAATTACGGGAACTGTTTGACCAGAAAATAAACGCACGGTACGTCCGGTAATTCTTCCCGGAATACTAACGCGCTCTATATATTCTTCATTGTCTTCGGCTTGTACTTGTCCGGAGAGGAGTTGTTGTAGTGCTTCATAGACTTCGCGGGAAAAGGAGCCTACGGGTTCAATGGCATAAATAGGGGTTAATTCTAGGTTGAGTGTCCAGATTAATGATTTGGCTTCCGAGAGATTCTCACCCAAGTAATCCACTATCTGACGCGCATCGTAGGGATTTGCGGGAATTTGAGTACCGGCAATATCAACAGCAGGCATCAGTTGTTTAAATGAGTCTCTTCGTGCTTCAGTACCGAAGTCGTAACCGAGGGTACCAATGGCGTAGACTATTCCCCCTGCAGGTTCGGCTTGGCTGGGGGTGATATGGTTACTGGTGGTGTTTTCAGGCATTGATGTTCCTTGGGAATTAATCTGGTTTACAGGGGTAGAATTGGCGGGGACGACTGCTAATTCTACGGATGCTGGGGATTCATTTACAACTCCCGCAGCAACAACTAGTTCTTTTTCCTCTTGGGGTTTGACTGGTGCTTCAGAGGATTCTGGGGTTCCACCGCAGCCACAACCGCCGGATGCTTCTACTAACTCTTGTTCTTCTATGGATTCAGACATGGTTTCTCCTGTTAAATGTTTGACAGCACCGGCAATATTCAATACACCTGCTAAACATTTCCGGTGGTTTTCGGTTCCTGTAAACTCGCAAGGGAGGGCGCTTTCTAGAAGTGCTGTCCTCACGGCTTGGGGATTCGGTTCCTCTCCCCGTTGCACTTGCAGACTAAGTAATAATGCGCTAACTCCGGTAATAATCGGAGCAGCGAAACTGGTACCGCTCAAGCACAGAGTTCCACCTCCCGGTTTTGCTCCTGGGATGTTTTCTCCGGGAGCAAGGATACCTTGGCTTTGATAGGTTTCCCCCCAGTTACTGAAGTCGAGGGGTTGTCCTTTTTCATCGGTGGCTCCCACTGCTAATACTGCTGGTAGAGCTGCGGGTACGTGGAGACAATCGCAACCGTCATTTCCAGCAGCAGCAACAATCAGAATATTGCGATCGCGACACATTTCCACTGCACGAGCTAGCCAGTCTTCGGCTTCTCCCATATCGGTAAGGGAACCACCGCTAATATTAATCACCCGTGCGCCGTTTTCAGCGGCTTGTTCGATAGCCCGAGCCAGTTCTAGTTGGGAAATTTTGCGGTTATCATCGCTAAAGATGGGAGCGAGGAGTCCCCGACAACTGGGGGCAATCCCTTCGAGTGAAGTTTTGGATTGTCCAAAAATAAGACTAGCGATATGGGTACCGTGGGTGGACATTTGTCCGCTAGCGCTAGCTTTACCTTGCACGAGGGTGGGAAGTCTAGTGAAATTTGCTTGCTCAAAACAGGAATGAGCGGTATCAACTAAACCATCAAG
>JBCBPQ010000315.1:0-7723 GCA_039820645.1 Cyanobacteria bacterium J06633_8
ATGCTACCTTCAAAAGAATAGCCAATTTCAACACCAAATCTTTGACCGTCACGAAAATAACTTTCGATTTCCTCAGCCAAATGACTAACATTGACCATAATTTGGTCAAAGCCATGTTGACGTAACAGTTCGAGTAAAAATTCCATCACTGGCTTTTGCAGGATGGGAATCATCGGTTTGGGAGTCGTGTAAGTAATCGGACGAACGCGAGTACCCTTACCCGCAGCCAAAATCATTGCTTTCATAAATACTTAGTCCTCAACCACAAGCCAGTTTACGTAGATTAAGTGATACTTCATCATCTGTTTTTATTTGTATGAAGTCATCCCTAAAAGCACGGATAATGCACTTATAATGCATTCACATAAGTGGGTCTTGGCAGATAAAATTATAAAAAATCGCCAATATTCCAGTTTACTCACATTTGAGTATCCAACTCAAAGCTACCCATTCAAGCTTTCGATAAAACCATGCTCCTTGCAAAGTATTAGAGTTGTGCGTCCTAAATAAAGACAGTCGCAAAAGACCCAAAATTTAACTTGCTGCTTGAGACATAGGGTTAGTAGTCGATTGTGCAAGCAAGCGAATTTTTACTTCCTGATAAAATTCTTCTTGATACAACTCTACTTTGGATTGAGCCGAGAGCAGTAGTAGCGCCCAGAAGACACTTACTGTATGAGCATTTTCTCCATGGGAATGGTCTTTACCTAAATTCGATATTGATTGGGTTTGAGACCACCACTCTACTAACTGTTCTAAATTCATCCAGCTTTCTCCCAAATGCAATTCTGCTGCTTTGGTTTGCAAAACTTGTTCCAATTCCCCAGCAACTTCGGTGAGATTTTCTTGGTGTGCTAGTTCTAATGCTGCCTTTAAAGTTCTAACTCCGGGCTGGCGTTTTTTTGCTACAGGCTTAGTTGTTTGTACCAGTTGTAGTTGTTTAGCCATTACATGCAACTGGTCAATTAGTTCCTTTAAACTTACCCGACGTGCAGGTGGAGGCATTGCAGAACGTCTTCGTCGCAGTTGTTTCTCTAAAGGCAGTCTAGCTATCCGCTCGTTTAAAACTTCTTCACCATCGATGCTATATTCATCTGCCATTGAAGCATCTAGTTCATCTTCTGCTGATTGCAATTCCATCAAAGTATTAGCTTTGAATAACACTAACATTGATGCAGATAAAAATGCTTGTCCCGATTGAGATAGATCGGTTTCATACCCCCTTTTCCTTTTCTCAGGTGCCATGAGTTCTATATATCTGTCTATCACCTCAACCACTTGCACATCCCAAGGATCGATTTCTCCTTGTTCGGCTTGATGAATAAGTTGGGTGATTGTTTCTAAAAGCTCAGAAGCATCCATCGACAAGTACTAAAATTTTGCGAAAGGGCAGAATTGGGAATGGGAAATTGGCCATTGGGAATTGGGAATTGGTAATTGGTGTTCTCTGTATTACCCCATTACCTATTACCTATTCCCAAATCAAGCGTTAGCTGAATCGCTAGCTGCTGGTAAAGAAGGTTGTAAAGATTGAATTTGAGCTTGGTACTCTTCAATCTTGCATTCTAATTCCTGAATTTGAACATTCTTTTGACGAACTTTTTGACCAGACCACGCAAGTCTTTGCAAATGAGTCCAAACACTAAACAACCAAGCCAAAACTCCACCTAAGCCTAATGCTATTAGCAACTCAACTGAAATTGGTGCTTGTACTTCTACACCTGGAATTAGATGAATAGTTCCTATTTCTGTGTTTTCTATACTGAATAAAGCAAAAGCTAAACAAAAAATAAAAATTATCGCAAAATTTACTTGTCTCATGGTTAACTATTGGGTTAGTTAATTAATTGTTGTGATTTTTCCAGTTCTTTCCAATCAATACCTGCCATGAATGGTAAGTATTAATTGTGCAACGTCTAATATATGGCATTTGTATTAATGCAGTCGTTACACGATAGGAACAATAGAGTATTAGAATAAAATTCACCATGCCATTTGTTGTAACCGAACGCCAGTTACTCCACTTCGGAAGCCAGCCCCGTGCGCGGGTTTTACCCCTTGAGCGGACTGTAGTGAGATTTCAAAAGGCACTGACTCTGGAACTTCACAAAGACAATGGCTCAAGAAAGTATATCACGATATTTTTATACCTTTACTCATAAAAAAATAACACTGTAATTATGGTCTTTATACTGAATAAAGATTAAAAATAGCTACACAAAAGATTAAGACATCATTTCTATTAACCTTCCTTTAAACTTTATGCTTAAGCATTCTGCCGATGGCACATGCTGTTGAATTCTCTTTGATACATCTTTCTTTAGGCTACTTATATTTATTTAGATATCTAGTATTGAAGACTACTAATAAGAGAGATATTAAGAGTGAAATATTAGAAGTTAGGATTTAGCATTATTCCAATACTGTTCGCTGGTTTTTGAGAGCGTCGAAGGTTCCTTTAATAGTTCCAGCGATAGGAATTGCAACTAAAGTTCCCAATAATCCCGCAATCTCGAAACCTACAAGAATCACAACAAAAATCCAGATGGGGTTTAGTCCAGTAAAGTTTCCCATCAATTTTGGAGCTAGGAGATTATCTTTAACTTGCTGCATAAATATCGAAAAGAATGCTAATTGAATTGCTAGCCACCAATTTTGTAGTAGCAGCAGTATTGTTACGAAACCAATGCCTAAAGTCGCTCCAATAAAAGGAATTAGCTGTGATATTCCAATAACTACAGCAAATAAAAAAGCAAATGGAATTTTAATCACTAAAAATATTGGTGTTAGAGTCGCCACCATGAACAGCCCTAGTAAAAACTGACTGAGAAAAAAATAGTGAAAATTTAGCTGTAAGGATTTACTTAAAGGAACTCGGATTTTTTCAGGCAAGAGATTTACTAAGCCATACCAAACGCGATCGCCATACAAAAGCATGTAAAATGCTAGCACTATTACTAAGATGGCATTTACCAAACTTGATAACAAGGTTCCGGCAAATTCTACAGCACCAAGTGGCAAATCCTTAAGCAAGTTTTCGATGCTGGCATTGGTTTGATTAGCTAATATTTTCAAGTTTATTAGCGGCAAGCGTCGCCTTTTAGCAAAAGCTTCTAATTTTTCTAGTGTATCTTGAAAGCTGTTTAACCAATCGGGGATTTTATCAGAAAGCTGGATAGTTTGGTCAATTACAAGGGGTACTAAAGTAATACCGATAAGAATCATTAGTGCTAAAGTCAGGAGCAAAACTATAGTTACCGCCCATTGACGAGAAATACGGGCACTTTCTAAAAATCGAACCGGATAATTGAGCAAAAAAGCCAGAATTGCTGCAATACTTAAGATAGTAAGTGGATGGCGAAAGTAATGAAAAATAAAAGAGAGCAATCCAATATTAAGAGCTATAATTGGGGCGCTTAAGCCATAGATTAATAAGTTTTTTAAGGAAGCCCAATGGCGCATCCGCATATATTTTTTTATTTTGTACTATTTCTGTAATTTTGCAATCAAACAATTGTAATGGATACAAATATAGCCGATCTTCGTCAAGACTACACTTTGCAGGGTTTAAGTGAAACTGAAGTCGATTCAAATCCTTTCATACAGTTCAAAGAATGGTTCGATGTAGCACTGAGTGCGGACATCTTAGAACCTAATGCTATGACTGTGGCAACTACAACACCAGAAGGTAAACCCTCAGCCAGGATGGTGCTGTTGAAAGATTTTGACGAACGTGGTTTTGTATTTTATACCAACTACAATAGTCAAAAAGCACAAGAATTAGCAGAAAATCCCCAAGCTGCCTTGGTATTTTGGTGGCCCCAATTGCAACGTCAAGTTAGGATTAGCGGCAGAGTAGAAAAAGTTTCAGAAATGGAGTCAGATAAGTATTTCTACAGTCGTCCTTTAAAAAGCCGTTTGGGTGCTTGGGCTTCAAATCAAAGTGAAGTTATTGAAAATCGGGAAATTCTCGAACAACAGCTAGAAGAATTACAAGAAAAGTATTACAACAAAGATGTACCCCGTCCATCGCATTGGGGTGGAATTCGAGTTATACCGGCAGAAATTGAATTTTGGCAAGGGCGTTCTAGTCGTCTTCACGACCGTTTGGTTTACAGAAGAAACTATGATGGTGATTGGAAGATTGAGCGGCTGTCTCCTTAGTTTGTAGTAAGGAATGCGAACACACCACATTAATTTTGATGTGTACTTCGGCTATGCATTTTTAGGAATTTGTCTCTTTTTTGAAATAATAACTTTACTGTTAACATTCACTAGTTTATTTATTAACTTTACCTTCAAAACAAAAGACACGACATTCGCCGTGCTTTTACCCATCTGAGGAATCCATAATTATTACTGAATTTCTTCCTCATCATCCCAAGGAGGAATTTCTCCTGTTACTCTGGGTTGGATATTAAATTTTTCATCTTCAAGCAATATTTCTGCCGTGATGGTTGGAGGCTTAGGCTGAGGTTGAGATTTTTCATCTAGTTGGGAATCATCATCATCGTCATCCCAGGGTGGTATTTCTCCAACAATCTCGCGATGACTAGCAATTTCAGTCGTAATTACAGTTTTACGAGGTTTATTTTTTTCCTGGCTATTTGCCGTTTCATTGCTTGCTGAAATTATTTCAGTTTCGTTTTTATTTTGATTTTCTTCTTTTTCTTGAGACTTCTGACTCCAAGTTCCTAATTTTATTTGTTTTTTGTCTTTTTCTTCAGACATAATCATTCCTTCCTGTATTTAGTTTAATCCTGAGTTGAATCAAGAATTAAATCCAGTTCATTTCTTTAAGGATTTCCGAGACGTGTTTAACAAATCTTTCCCCCGTCATTTCAGGTAATTCATTAACATCATTTAATTTATTCATCAATGCAAATTGCAAATCAGTAAATCTTTCGCGTACCGCTTGAAAATCTGGATCTCTACCAGCCCAATCCCACAGATTGCGATCGCGATCCCGTAACAAAGCGTAAATCAAGTACTGACGGGCTTTTTGCTTTGTTTGTTTATCTCCGTTATTTTGCCCGGTAAAGATTGCATACCACGAAGCTAAGTTATACAGAAATCGGGAACTCAAATCGGATTGTGCATTCCACTGTTTCTCTAATAGCTGTATTTCCTTTAGGGATTCCTCAACTAAATTTTGATCTTCAGTCAGTAATTGAGCCATTGCTTTACCAACTTTAATCCTTCGTCTTACGGTTTCATCTTCACATCTAACGAGTGCTTTTTCATATTGCAAAATAGCTTGTCGCTGAAGGTTAACTCTTCTATTTTCCTGAAACTCTCTTCCTTGAGTGCTATAGGTATCTCCCAAATTCTCGTAAGGTTGATACCAGTTAGGATCTAATTCTATCGCTGCTTGCAAATCTTCAATTGCTAGCTGATAGAAAAAGCGGCCATGAGTTGGAGCGCTGGCATAATTAATTACACCAAAGAAGTTATGTATTTGTGATTGATATCTTTTACACCAATTTCCTAAATAATACCAAGGTACGTTAGCCAACATTTCTCGTCTTGAAAGTTCTAGCGCTAACCACCGAGTAGCAGGTTTTAGTAAAACTCGAAACCTATCTTTTAGTTCGGGATATTCTTCAATGGCTGGTAACTCAACTTCCTCGTTGTTAGCATTCCTTCTAGATGATTTTTTAGCTAATGTTTTAATTACCGTCGCATGTTGACTTTCGCTGGGATTTTCTTCCCAAATAGTATAAAGCCTAGAAGCAACATGACCTTGAATATCGGCTACTTCAAAAGTAATTCCCAATCTATTGTAATCTTCACCTTGGCTCTGCAAAATACTAGTTACTTTAGTTCCATAAGGTGGAAATATAATCTTGAGCAGATTAACTAAAGGATCGATTTGATCCGGTGTAAACTCGTTGAGCGAAGCGACTAAATTAGAAAGTCTTTCATCCGGAGTTGCTTGTGGTAAAGGCAATTTATCTGGAGGAGGGTAACTTGGCAACCCACTACTATTAATATGTTGTTTAAGACGCTCATGAACGCCCTTCATTTGTCCTACGAGTCTTTCTCGTCCCAACTGACTTAAGCCCGGTAAAACCAAATCCATGGCTTCGGCACCAGAAGCATTGGTAAAATTATCGAAAACTAATTGAGAAGAACGAAAAGTAATCAGTATTACAATCCGCTGGATCGCCATAAGGCTCAGTAGAATAATTACAACTTTTACCAAAAAGAAAACTATTCGGTTAAAGCTTTTATCTACCCTATCTAAGTTTGCCAGTATTTGCTCAATGGAAGTCTTGGGTTTTTTTGATTCTTCTAACTCCGCCGCAGCAATAATTGTTGGTGTCTCAGTTCTCGTAGAATTAGATATCGGTGCTTGAGAACATCCCCAACCAAAATTAATTACTACAAACGTAAGTACTAATACAAGCCTTTTTTTCACAGTTGCTGCAATTGAATGTTTTTCTAAGAGCAGATACTATCTGCGTATTATAAATCACGTCTTTTTAACATAGATTTTTGGAATTGGGAAGAGGGGGAACAGGAGGGAAGAATCCCATAAACCCCCCAGAATTAACTGCTCACTGTTAACTGCTCACTGTTAACTGTTAACTGCTCACTGTTAACTGTTAACAGTTAACTGCTCACTGTTAACAGTTAACTGCTCACTGTTCCCCGCTCGTTGCAGAAAACTGAATTTTCGGGTCTGGCATAAAGCTGTATCTGAGGTAAAATCCTAGAACCACGAACAAAACAATAAACAAAGTTCCAATAGCAACGGGACTTGGAAGCCAGAAAACTGCTTCAATATGATTTAGTTGTCCGGGTTTAAGTTTCCATGAAAGCTGCTTGTTGTTTTTCTGCGGCTGAATGGAATCTTCGGTTTTTTCAATACTGGATGCACCCCAGGGAGTGTTCAAGCTAAATTCGAGGTCAAGAATAGAACCAGTGTTAGTTAAAACGTTACCCTTACTAGAAATTAAACCCAAAGAACGCAAATCTAAGTCATAAATTAACTGATTGCGTACTAACAGTAAAAAATTACTCTGTTTTAAAAATAAGTTTGATTCTATGTTTGGTAGTTCTGATTGCGATTCAGCTTTTTTTGCAGAGCGAGATTTAGGATTATTTTTGGAATTAAAAAATGTGTTGTATTTTCGTTGCAGTTCTCTACCATTACTGAACGGAATACTAACAATTATTTCTTCTTTGGAAATTCTTTTTACTTTTCCATCTAACTCGCGAGTACGTCTTTCAATACTATCTAACCATTCATAAACGGCATCGCCGCTAAAACTCGTTAGTTTTTCTCCTAGTTTAATATGCTGTACGAATTTTCCGTAATTGGCATTGTTTAAATTTATTCCTAAATCATAATCTACACACCCGGAAAGTAACAGTGATGCTAACAGCAAAATGCATACAAGGCGTATTCGTTTAAAAACACTTTTACCTAATCGCGTCGTAGTAGCCTCAGAATACTTTTGATAGCTAAGTCGTGACATAGTGACAAAATTTAATCTATGTACAAATTTTGTTGTCTTTGGTGGCGTTAGCGAAGAATTGTTTAAAAACTTAACCAAATCAAGCTACCCAAAGTCACAGCAATAACAAATAATGCCAGCCAAATAAAGCGATTGTCTTGAGTATTAACCTGACTCAGATCGATAAATTCGATTTCTTCGACTTCTTTAGCAGAAGATTTTTTTGGAGAGGCAGCCAAACGAATTTTACTTTCATCAGA
>JBCBPQ010000316.1:0-7719 GCA_039820645.1 Cyanobacteria bacterium J06633_8
CAGTCACACGAGCTACCAATTCATTCCAAAGTTTGGATATTTGTCCTTGACTTACTCCCAACTCTTGCATCAATTCGGTATAGTGTTTTCCAGCAACTTCTCCTTGCCATAATTTTAAATAACCCCGTTGCGGATAACGAGTATCTAAAGTTGTAATTGCTTCTTTCGTTTTAATAATTAAATCTGCACGCTCGTAAGAATCAAATATATCTTCCTGGGAAGAAATCGTATCTATCCAAGCTAAATCCGTACCATTAATATTTGTATCTAAACTTGGACAACAACGCTTTTTTTCCTTCTTAACAAAGTTAATAATTTCAAACCTAGCTACAACCGTCATCCATCGGTAAAATTCTTCAACTCCTCCCTGACGGAATTTTCCTGCTTTTACTGCTTCCATAACTTTGATATAAGCTGTTTGGGCTGCGTCTTCCCAAGATATGGAAGTACTAAGAGTGTATTTACGAGCGATTTTATGAATAATTTCTCGATAATTGGGATTCTCTAACTCTTTTATCAAAGACTCTGCTTGTGGTTCTGATAGCATGGATTTACTCATTTATATTCAAGTGAGTATATACAAACAATTCGTCGAAACGGAAACTTATATTAGTAGACACAAGTCCATGTGGTCTAAGTATTTTTACCTCATAACACTAGGAATATAGTTTTACTACATACTTTGTATATACGTTTACTCAGCCTTTTTTATGCATGATGGTTCTAGCTAGCTACTCATGCAAGATAAGCTTCCAGAAACATTGTTTTATAAGTTTTAATTTTGTTGACTGGAAGTAAATATCTGTAGCATCACATCTTGCACCATAAAAAACTATCGTTAAAATTATTACTCTTTGTTTGACTTCGTTTTAAATCGCCTGGGACTATAAGTCCCAGTCTAATAGCCAAAGTCCATTAAAATGGACTAAAATTTGATCGTGTATTACTAGTAATATTTTTCATTATTTAATCTATTTTGTAAGTAGCTGGTTGCAAGGTGCAAGATTTGAGTAGCGTTGCATAAATGCGGGATGAGCTAGCGTCTGAAACTATTAATATTCCCTTCAAAATATAACTAAATCATCCCATAATTAAGCAACGCCATATCTGTTAATGATTTAACAAAGATTTTAGAAGCCAGTTAAATCATTTATTGAGTTCAATTTTAGGTGTCTTTCAACTCCTTTGCTTTTCAACAATTTCAATATAAGCTGTGATTTAATATAATGTAATTACTAACGTTATCTACAATGAAGAGTTATCTAACGGCAGTTAGCTAACGTTAGTTAGGAAGGTTTTGAGTCACGTATAATATATTAAAATTAGGCGGTATTTTACTAACATAAAGAGATGAATCCGTTAGAACTATTTCCAGAAGCTGCCAACTGGAAGATTGATGAGTTAATTCATCAACTTAATTTTTTTAGAGAGAAATTCGACCATAAAGTAGAGCTATCGGAAATACATAAATATTACTTATGTGGGAAGTTAGCAGGTTACCCAAATAAAGAAATTGCGAAAAGACTAAATTACAGCGTTAATGAAGGAGCTATTAAAACAGCTTGTTCTACGGAAATAAATCCTTATATTAAGGGGTTGCTTGAATATCCTGACGATTTAGAAAAAGCGATGAATTGGGTACGTGCTTGTGTTTTGCTGGAAAAAGCTGGTTATAAAAAATCTGGATTAATAACAGATATTAATGGTTTTTCGGAAACACAAACTCATAAGGAAATAGAAATAATTGATGTAAATAATCATTTGGGGAATAACAACAGTCATGGAGACTTAAATATAGATACAAATAGATATATTGAAAGACCTCCCATTGAAGATAAATGTTTAAAAGCAATTTTGCAGCCCGGAGCATTAATTCGCATCAAAGCACCACATAAAATGGGAAAAACTCTACTTTTAGAGAAAGTACTAAACTATTCCAGAGAGCAGGGTTATAAAACAGCAAAGTTAGATTTAAAGCTTGCCGATAAATCTATCCTGACTGATTTAAGAACTTTCTTACAGTGGTTATGTAGTTATGTTTCGGGTATTTTAGATAAAGAACCAAATTTAGATGAATACTGGCAAAATGCTTCGGGTTTTAATATTAGTTGTACAACTTATTTTCAAAGACATTTATTAGCTAATACAGATAATCCTTTGGTGTTAGCAATAGATAATTTTGAGCGTTTATTTACATATGAAAATATTTTCTCCGACTTCTGTTTACTGCTGCGGAGTTGGTATGAAATAGCGAAGCAAACAGATAGGATGGGTAGAATTTGGAAAAAACTCCGTTTAGTGGTGGTTAACTCTACCGAAGTTTATCCCACCTTGGATATTAATCGTTCGCCTTTTAATGTTGGTTTAGCCATTGATTTACCTGAATTAAACCAAAACCAAGTAGAAGAAATAGCAAGTAAATATCAATTAGACACTGAATTGGGAGAACAAGACATAATTCAAATAATGACTTTAATCGGGGGACATCCTTATTTAGTCCAAGAGGTAATTTCTCACCTCAAAAGTCAGACAATGTCTTTAGAATCAATTTTGAATCTTGCATCTACTTCCCAAGGAATTTTTAGTTCTCATCTGGGAGAAATATTAGAAATTTTACAAGCTGATTCTCAGTTAGAGGTAGCTTATAAACAAGTTGTCACAGCATCGGAACCCGTCCAATTAAATCCCAAAATTACCTTTAAACTACACAGTTTGGGTTTAGTAAAAATTCTTGGTAACGATTGTCTTCCTAGTTGTGATTTATATCGTCAGTACTTTTCAGTATTTTTAAACTAAATAGGATTTACGCAATTGGAATCTTTTGTTTGTTGTAGGGTGCTGTGACACTTTGATTAATATTAATTTTTAACCTAATAATAAACTTTTCGTGTCACGCACCAACCAGAATCTACTAGACAATCGCGTAAGTCTTGCTAAATTTCAAGCTAAATATTTCAAAAAAATTATGATTGACGAATGTATTCATGATTATATATTTTCCGGAAGCTTACCAGAAAACGCCAGCACCTATGTCAAACGAGAAGCTGATGACGAACTATATGAATCTCTACAAAAAGGTAAATTTTGTTATGTGCTAAATTCCAGACAAAGTGGAAAGTCTAGTTTGCGCTTAAGAATTATGAGTAGACTTTCACAAACTGGAGTAGAATGTGCATCGATTGATTTATCTTCTATCAATATTCAAGGTGCTACCCAAGAAAATTGGTACGCGGATTTAATTACTATTTTAATTAATAGCTTTGCTTTAGATATAAATTTTAAAGACTGGTGGGAGCAAAATCAATTAAATTCACCTTTGATGCGATTTACTAATTTTCTAGAAAAACATCTGTTGGTTGAAATTGAAGAACCAGTTGTGATTTTTATTGATGAAATTGATAGCGTTCTCAGTTTAAATTTCCCCACAGATGATTTTTTCGCTTTTATTCGTGCTTGTTATAATCAGCGAGTTGATAATCCTGCATATAAACGTCTCACATTTTGTTTGTTGGGAGTAGCTTCACCCAGCAATTTAATTCAAGATAAACAACGCACCCCTTTTAATATTGGTAAAGCGATTTCTCTCAAGGGATTTAAATTAGAGGAAGTTGAACCATTAGAAAGAGGTTTAAGGGGAAAATTTAAAGATTCCCCAGCAGTGATGCAAGAAATATTAGATTGGACGAGAGGACAACCATTTCTAACGCAAAAATTGTGTCAGTTTATGGTAGAAGAAACGGAGAAAGACAAACCAAGCACTGTTAAAGAAGTTGTGCGATCGCGAATTATTACAAGTTGGGAATCTCAAGATGAACCGGAACATCTGAGAACTATTAGTTCCAGGATTTTAAGAAATGAAGAACGTGCTGGGTATTTGTTGGAATTATATCAGCAAATTAGGCTGAATGAGTTAGAATCGGCAATTATAGCAGATAATACAATTGAACAAAGTGAATTACTGCTTTCTGGATTAGTTGCGAGACGAGAAGGTAAGTTAAAGGTTTATAACGCTATATATAAAGAAGTTTTTAACAAAAGTTGGGTTGAAAATCAATTAAATAATTTGCGTCCCTATTCAGAAAGTTTTAGATTTTGGGTAGCTTCTAGTGGTACAGATGAATCTCGATTATTGCGGGGAAAAGCTTTAGCAGATGCAGTATATTGGGCTAAATATAAGAATTTAAGTTATCAGGATAAACAGTTTTTAGCAGCTAGTAGGGAGAAAGAAATTCAAGAAAAAATTGCTGCTGAAGAACAGGAAGCAAGGTTGGAGAGGGAGAGGAAGGATAGGGAAGCAGCAGAGCAGAGAAATCAAGTTTTGAGTGAAGCTAATCAGAAAGCTAGACGACGGATTCGGAATGGTAGTTTTATTTTAATCTTTACTTTATCATTTGCAGCGATTTCAACTTTCATTGCAGCTAAAAAAGTAATAGAAGTTCGAGATAGTAATGAGTATCTTGAAACAGTAGAAACATTAACTAAACTGGCACATGAAAGTTCTTCTGAAGCTAGAGAATTATTTTCACAAGCTGGTCAATCTGTTAATATCAAAGACCATAAGCTTAGACTAGCTGTTCTTTATAATGGTATCTCTTACGCTTATCAAAAGCTGAAATCAAAGAATTTAACAAAATCAAAAGAGTATTTATATAAAAGTAAAGAACTATTAAAATATTTACAACATAATAGCTCTAAAGAAGCTTTACAAAGTCGTATACTCACTTTAAAGACAGAAGCAAATTTATTCAAAGAGCAAGGTAATACTCAGGAAGCAATTAATTCATATCATAAGGCTTATAAGATTCTTGAAAAAATCAAAGATAAAGGAAAAAGAGGAAACAAGATAGTTAATAATGTTAGTCCCCCGTTCCAAAATCTACAAATCAAAATTTTATCGAAGGAAAATGTAGAAGCATTACATCGAGAATTTATTGATTTACTATCAAAAAATGGCAATGAAAATTTCAAGATTAAGGTGGCAGAATCTTTAACAGAACACTATCTAGATGAACTTAATCACTTACTTGCAAATAGAAAATGGCGGGAAGCTGATCGCAAAACATCTCTATTGATGTTATTTGTTGATGAAAGAAAAACAGAAAGAGGCACTTACCATAACGCGTCTTCTATGTTTAACTTTTCCTGTCAAATTCTTCAAGACATTGACTCACTATGGGTACAACATTCAAATGGACGCTTTGGCTTTAGCATTCAAAAAAAAATTTGGCTTAAAACAGGAAGTCGGTTAGGTATTGAATATAGATACCCCAGCGTTAAATTTTTTCGGCAGTTTAAGCAGTCAGATTATGATAACTATCGATTGTATGCGTCTCGCATTGGATGGTATAGCAATCAAGGAAAATCTTTTAAAAATTATAGAGATGTAATAAAAGTAGTTGAAAACAATTACGATCAAGCAGATTCAGGGATATTACCTATAGGTTTTAGTATAGGTTTGACAGGCAAATATGAAAATAGGAATGAAGCTGTGGTTCTCCAACACGAAACTAAACTTTCGGCAACTCTTTTCTCGCGCTGCGACTTGTGAATTATAAAATGTAAGGCTTTCAGAAAATAATTAATATTGATTACAGCCTCTGTTTCTACGAAGTCATCAGCCCTTCAAGAATCCGATACGATGGCTGATTACCACTTTCTAAAGAATCGGCGTAATTTCTCTAATTAAAAAGTAAAATTTTTTGAGAAAATCCAGAATATTTCTTCTCATTCCCTTGTTGATAAAAGTAAGACTGATAATTAATCAGATGAGGGAATATGAAAAATCAAAATACATTATTTTTCGCATCTTTTGCGGCTTTCACTTCATTAACTATTAGCTCATTGCTATTTACACCATTGGCTAATGCTCAATTTGCAGGTCAAAATCTGCAAGGAAGAAATTTCAGCAATCGTAGATTAGAAAGAGCTAGTTTTAGGGGAGCAAATGTCACCAATGCTAGGTTTATCAGGTCTATCTTAAATAATGCTAGCTTTCACGGTGCTACTGGACCAAATGCTAACTTTCAAAATGCTGAACTACGAAATGCTAGTTTTTATGGAGCTACTTTTGGACGACGTTCTAGAAGTCGTGCTGCAAACTTTCAGTCAGCAGTCCTAATTAGAGCTGACTTTTATGGTGCAAATATTAACGGAGTCAATTTTCGTAATGCAGATTTACGGAGAGCAAGATTTCATGGAACAGATGCACGCAATGTAAATTTTGGGAACACCGACTTGCAAGATATAACTTTTTATGGTGCAAATCTTAGGCGTGCAAACTTTAGAAGAGCGAACCTACGAGGTGTAACTTTTCATGGAGCAGATATGAAAAGGGCGAATTTGTGTGGTGCTGTCAATATAAGAGAAGCTAGGTTTATTGGTTCTGACCTTCGTGGTGCATCATGCCGACCTTAATAATTTTACAGTTATAAGTATAAGGGCACCAAAAAATTATCAATATTAAATCACAAGCAAGGTAAGTTTTATCTTGCTGTTTTCTGCTTAAAATTTAGAATAAAAACTTTTGATAAAATGATAATTTTTTTGAGAAAAATTGGAATATTTCTTCTCCTTGGTTTGTTGTTAAAAATGAGAGCAAA
The DNA here is from genome assembly GCA_039820645.1 of Cyanobacteria bacterium J06633_8. Taxonomy (GTDB): domain Bacteria; phylum Cyanobacteriota; class Cyanobacteriia; order Cyanobacteriales; family Nostocaceae; genus Rivularia. The sequence goes on from JBCBPQ010000316.1 coordinate 6,600, forward strand.
AACGATAACGGCTCTACAAAATTAGAACAATAAAACTTGAAGAAGAAGTATTATGCTGAAAAATCTCCCAATTAAAAAGAAATTATTGCTACCTACGCTTTTAACTGTAGCTACTGCATCAACTATAATCACTGCGGCAGTATCAGCACAGGAACTTAAGTTTGATGGTGTAGTCAACGTCAACCATATTCGGAATGACAGCATTACCTTCGAGAAGGTTGACGGAGGCAGCCTAAATGTGAAAGTCGAGTCGATTAAAGGGAACGTGAACCTCTTCAAGGTAGATGGAGGGAGTTCCAATATTCGCATAATCGCTAAGGAAGATGTACGCTTTGCACAAAAGATTGATGGAGGCAGCAAAGTCTATGTCGAAGCGAGAACCGGCAACATCTTTTTTGGTCAGAAGATCGACGGCGGTTCCGAGGTAGTGCTGCGGGCACCAAATGGCAAAATCACCTTATTCCAGAAGATTGATGGCGGTTCAACCGTCCGATGGTGTGCAAAACAGTTAGATGCGGGAAGCCAAGGAATCCGGGGAAGCTCGAAGGTGATCAAGGACTGTCGGTAGAATAGCACGCTTTTACTGGACATCTACTATAAATAAGTGTTTTTTGGGGTATTATTTAGTGTTGTCTAACTAGTACTGTACGGCGTAAGTTTGGGTAGGCTCCGGGGGAACTTCAGATTAATAAATAAGGGTAAGCATCTACTTTTCTTATCAAATGACGGAATATTTCCTCACCCTGATTTGTTATTGAAATTAGAGTACTGAAATGAGGTTAAATCATGACAATTTTATCAGCTTCACTCTTGTTTGGGCTTCTTTTGAGTTTTCCTACAATGCCAGCTTTTGCTAAAGATGCTCCAGAATGTTCTTGTAATAGTTTTATTACCTCAAGTGTGAGACTAAACCCCGTACCAAAACCTGAAAGAGTCCCAGGTGGTGCATCAAAAGTGTCTGGTGCGTTTACAGTTACCAATGCTTGGTCAAATTTCGCAACATTGAGCCACTCCCCGCGCTAAAGCGACGGGGATTCAGGCATAGCCTTCTAACTTTTAGTCCTTTTGACTTATCTGGTTAGAGGTTAGCACTTCAACGGATAACTGCTCAGAAGAACTA
>JBCBPQ010000317.1:0-7708 GCA_039820645.1 Cyanobacteria bacterium J06633_8
AATCAAAGCCAATTTAGTCGCACCAATTATCAACGAAGGTAAGTTGCTGGGTTTGTTGGTTGCCAATCAATGTTCTCGATTCCGCGATTGGCATTCTTACGAAGTCAGATGGTTTTCTCAAATTGCCATGCAGGTAGGTTTTGCTTTAGAAAATGCCAAACTTATAGAAAGTAATGCCAAAGCAAATGAATTAAATAAAAGTCTTTTTCTTCCCCAACAAGAAGATTTAAGGAAAGTAATTATCGAACTATCTCAGGATAGCAAAATGATATTCAAAGTTTTTGGGAATAAGGCTTTAAATATCTCCAGTTATGTTACTGCTTGCAGTAAAAAAATTCAAGAAATTTTGAATACGACTAAACTCATGAAGATAACTGCCGAGGAAGTTGAAAAACAAATACAAAGAAACTACGATTTACTAGAATCAGAACGAGAAAATATCAAATTGACATTAGAGAAGATTCCTTTACTTAAGGAAGCGGCTAAAGATAGTGAAACAAGAGTTAAGCAACTTGATGAACATTGTCAAAATATCTGTAATTATATTTCACAGCTTGATATTCGTATAGCCAAGCAAATAAGCAATTCAGAAAATAATTCGGAAAAAGCCCAGATGACAGAAAAACAGTTATTGGGAGAAACAGCAGAAATTCAAGCTTTATTAACTTCTGATATTGCAAAAATCAACGAAATAATTGAAATAACAGAAGTTAGAAATAGAGAGATTTCAACTTGGGTACAATCATTAAAAAACAATAAGCAAAAACTCGACAGAATTGTGACTACAAATATTCAAATAGGTAGATTAGTCGGTAAAATAACTCAAACTGCGAATAGTCAGAAAGAAACTTCCGTGCAGTTAGAAAAATCCATCCAGTCACTCAATCAAATTAATCAGCAGATACTAGATAAATCGCAATTATTGACAAACTTGTTCGCTCAATTAACAGCATTCGCTCAGAGCAGTACCCAAAAAATCATGTTTTGGGAACGTCTTAAAAGCTTTATGGTTTCTTTTCATAAATTAATTGCATCTGCAATACAAAAAAAATGATTAAATCCATGTACACCGATTTATTACTAAAATTTAAAACTGTAAAATAATCTAAAGATAGCGCTTGTTATTTTCCCTTGCTTGAGCAGTTAGCAACCCATAGGTTTGTAGTTGCACTTGAGCGCTTATTATCGGAGGCGCTCAAGCGCAACTACGAACCTAATCCAATTTCAATTCTACAAACAAAGGTAAATGATCTGAACCAATATCTTGCCCAATAAAACGTCTAACTGTAGTTAATGATTTACTATGCAAGCAGTTATCTATGGGTATCCTGAATACGGTTGGTAAAAGAGAATGCCAAGTAGTTTGTATGCCAAAGCCCCGTTGAGAATTTATCAAACCAGTTTTATTTAATAGTCTGCGAAATATTCCATACCAAGGAGTACTATTAAAATCACCGATGACGATTAAATCGTCACTATTTTGTAAAACCCTTTGACTCCAATCAGCAAGAGCATCAAGTTCTATTTCCTGATATGCTACTGTTTTTGCATTACGAGGGCTAATTACGTGGAAACAAAGCAAAACAATTTCTCTTCCTTGATAAGAAATCTTTGCTCTTAATAAAGGGCGATTATTGGAACTTGGTATACGAATAAACCTGAAGCTTTTGATTTTGATTGGGTTTGTTGTTTCTTTCGGTACAAACCAAGCAATTCCGTGACTGGTGTATTTTGGTAATGCTGTAACTAACTGGTAATTAGTCAACCCTCGTTTAAGCTGTATTAACGATTGGGGGGTAACTTCCAATAAAAATAAAATATCCGTATTCTGCTTGTTTAAATACTCGATTGCTTTGGTTGCATCCGGTTTTTTGTTATTGAGCGTTACATGAGTCAGCAGAATTTTTTCTGAGGTAGAGTCTAAAGATTTATTTAACGATAGAGTTGAATTTTGCTCTGGAGGAATAAATAAAGGAAGAATGAAGAATAAGTTTATCAATAAAGCAATCAAACATACAATATTCCAGATATTTATTCGCTTTCTCGAAGTAAATAAACTTACAAATACCGCAACAATTAAAATTAGCGAATACTGAACTCGTAGATGTTCCATTAAGGCAAACACCCAATATTTTCTTCCAGCAAAACTTAATGCTGTAGCGATTACCGCACATCCTGCTAGAACATTTGTCCAAAATTTAATTAACCACAAAGTTTTTTAGGTTAAAGGTTAGAGGTTAAAGGTTAGAGGTTAAAGGTTAAAGGTTAAAGGTTAGAGGTTAGAGGTTAAAGGTTAAAGGTTAAAGGTTAGAGGTAAATTTTTTTGTTAACTGCTCACTGTTAACTGCTCACTGTTAACTGTTAACTGTTAACTGCTCACTGTTAACTGCTCACTGTTAACTGCTCACTGTTAACTGCTCACTGTTAACTGCTCACTGTTAACTGCTCACTGCTAACTGATTCACGAAGGGAGTTATGGCTTCGACGAATTCAGTTGTTGATTCATAGGGTAAGACATTTCTTCCGGGAATTTTGATTGAGCTTCCTTGAGGTAGATGTAAATTATAATCAGCTAAACGTTTTTCGGTTGTATCTTGTTTGCCACTTTTGCTGATGCTGGATGCCGTTTCACCAAAAACAGCTAATGTAGGCTGCGATATAGATTTTATAGCATTTTGATAGTTTTTTCGCCAAAATCCGGCTAAAAACGAAAAAACTGCATGGCGACTTGCTGGATTTTTCGCTCCTTCCTGTAAAGTATCTAACCATTCATCGTCTACATCTGCTTCGGAAGCGAATAATTGCTTGATGGAAAAATCCTGTAAAAACTTCTTACGTCTGGCATAACGATAAAAAAGATTTCCCGAAGGTGAATCAAATAAAAGATTCCACAATAATTTTTGCTGCCATTCCGGTGCTGGTTTAGTCATTACACTCCAAGCAGGAGGACCTGATAAAATAATTCCAGCAATTAAATCTGGTTGTTTTTTGACAAGCTCTATGGCTACCGGAAATAAAGCACCCTGCACTACTAAAACTACAGGTTGTTTGACTATAGTTTGAATAAAATATTGCAATTGCTCAGCCCAATCAATAGGAGCATAGGCGACATGGGGCATATCGCTTTCACCACATCCTAATAAATCGGGATTGTAAATTAAATTACGATTATTTAGTTTATACCATTCAGCACAAAATCTGTGCCAAAAATTTCGCGACAAACCAACACCGATGGGATGGATTAATAATAAAGGAATTCCTGCTGGTGTGGAATTAATTTGATTCTTGACATCATAAGCACAGCGAAAATTATTCCAGGTATAGAATTGGCTGGAAGATGCTGTTTTATCTTGAGTAATCATTCCTAAAAATAAAAAAACTAAAAACCAAAAAAACTAAAAAACTAAAAATCAAAAAATCATCTGAGGATGAATAAACTCGTATCCGGCTTGTTTTATCTTTTGATTCGAGACTTTAAAATTATAGCCACGGGTTTTTGTTTGAGAAGCATCCCAAATAACTTGAGGTTGATTATATTTTTCACATAAATTATCGATTAATTCTTTACTGGTAAGACGAGCATCATCAACTAAATTATAAATACCATCAAGCTGCTTTTGACGTGCAAATTCAATTCCACCGACAATATCATCTAAGTGGATCCAATTTGTTATATTTTCACCTTTGCCGGGGCGAGTTTCACCAAAGGCTCTACTAAATATTTTTACCAATTCTCTACCTTCGCCGTAAATCCCACCCAATCGCAAAATACAAACTCTTAGGTTTTCCCTACTAGCACAAAGGAGAATTTTCTCGGCTTTATCCAAAATTTTACCATTGGTATTCCTTGGTGAGGTTAGTGTTTCTTCATCAACTGTTGCAGCATTGATATCACCGTAAACCGAAAAACTTCCCGTGTATATCAACTGTTTTACAGTTGGATTGTCTTGCAATACTGAAACTATATTTTCAGCCGTTTTTATATAAGTTTCTTCATAAGAATCGCGGCTTTTTGGAGCTACACTTAAAATCACCACATCTTGGTTTTGTAAGACAGATTTTAAAGCTTTTATATCAGAACTTTCCACAACTTCTACCTTGTCGGCAACTTCTTGTAAAGTTGATACCTTAGCTGGAGTAGTTGTAGTTGCAGTTATAACCAAATCAGAATTTTGTTTCCAGTATTTAGCGACAGCATAACCGACATATCCGCAACCAACAATTGCAATATTCATAAAAAACCTCAGCACCCTTAACTATCAGTTATCAGTTAACAGTTAACAGTAATAATCAATTGTCTCCTTACACTTTCCGTTTTAGATATTCTTACCTTTACAAATAATTATTGGGCTAATTCTCTTTCTATGGCGGCAATCAATTCAGGTGAATTTGGCTTGACACTACTTTTAAATCGAGCTATAACTTCACCCTGCTTATTAACTAAAAACTTTTCAAAGTTCCAAGCAATAGGTCCCTTTGGTTCAACTGAAGTTGTTAGTTTGGCATAAAGGGGATGCTGTTCTTCACCTTTGGCATGGAGTTTATCAAATAATTCAAAAGTTGTGCCGTAATTACTGGTACAGAAATCTATTATCTCATCATTAGTTCCGGGTTCTTGCCCCCCAAAATCGTTACAAGGAAAAGCTAAAATTCTTAAACCAGCTTCAAAGTACTTTTGATTCAGCTTTTCTAATCCTGCGTATTGTGAAGTATAACCACACTGAGAAGCTACATTGACAATTAGAAGTACCTTATTCAAGTACTCAGATAATTTCTTATCCTTCCCATCCATAGTTTTGACAATAATGTCAGATATTGTGTTACTCATTCTTTTTTTGTTTAATAAGGACTATTGCCAAGTTTCTCATATCCCAGACACTTCATAACAAATTAGAACCAATAGTGATATTGTTTACAATCATTTACGGACATTTAATTCCGTGTTTACATTTATAAGCTTGTAGCTTTAACAGAAGTTTCTCATCATATTTGTTTGTTCATATCTTGCACCTCAAAGGTTTTCGATGACTATCGCATACCCGTAGAACTGAGCAAGGAGAATCAACTGTTTAATAGCATCAGATAATTCTGCTTCTAGCTGCCCAGAACGGCGAAAATGAAGATTTTATTTTATCTGACCTTTAGCTACAGGATTACCGTAATAGTCAACATAGCACCAACCTATAACACATATATCTCCATAACTCCCAAATATCAATAGCTAAAACAAATTACTTTAAGTTTTCCTGTACAGAAGTGACTATATTATCTACTAACTTCTGATTTTTCCTACTTCTGGAGCTATACAACCTAGCGGAGAAAACAGTTACTAGCTCAATCATGTCCCTAACTAGTTCAGCTTCAAATGAATTATCTTCTTTAGATTTATTTATGACGACTATTTCGGTTTGAAATTCCTCACACATAGCAAAAATTAATTCTGCACCAAATCGAAGCAACCTGTCTTTATGAGTAAGAACTAACCTATCTACTTTATTAGTCAAGATAAGCTTTATCAGCTTTTTCAAGCCTTTCTTCTTATAATTAAGTCCAGAACCTAAATCCTGGATAACTTCGTACTCCCAACCTTTAGCTACACAAAACTGCTCTAATACTTCTATCTGGCGTTTCAAGTCTTCTTTCTGGTCATGACTAGAAACTCTACCGTAAACAATAGTAGTTCGCTCATTAATATCAGGTTTAGCTGTCATCCGCATTAAATCGGAAACGTAGAACCTTCTATGCCCACTAGGTGCTCTGTCCGACCTTATTTTTCCTGCATCTGCCCATCTTCTGATAGTTTTAACTGAAACTCCTAATTTTTCGGCTGCCTCACCAATACTAACCGTCATGTCTTCTTGATTAATGTCCATATAAATTACCTATAATAACTAGGATATATTATATGGAAATTTCAGCATTTATGTCTAGTTATGGGTAGAGATTAGTTAACAGTTACTAGCCCTAGAAAAATTAATGGCAATGCTAGCAATTTAATTGTTTGATGCAGTGCCAGTATATTTTTCGATAGCAAAAATTGAAAAATATGAAAATTAAAAAAATATAAAAATCATATAAATAAACCCATCGGTAGACTAAAAGGACTGTAATATAAACACTGATGAAATGTTGATTACCAGGCAGATATAAGACTTACTCCCGTTACGCTCTAAGATTTCCTATAAAAAATTTTTCCTCACTCACTCCCTCCCTCACTCTCTCCCTCAAATATGAAAGGTAATCTTTTACCGGGAAGGGAGTAATTGTCTAGGGGTTATTGATGAATTGAACCATCGGGCATAATTGCTCCAGATAAATTTGCACCAATGAGTTTGACAAGTAGGCGATCGCCCGAACGAATTCTAGCTCCTCTCAAGTCAGCACCGCGTAAATCGGCACCACTCAAATCGGCACCAATTAAGTCAGCGCCTTGCAAATTAGCTTCTTTCATATCGGCTAAAAGTAAATTAGCTCTGAACAAATTAGCATCGGAAAGATCGGCACCTCGTAAAACAACTTTATGCATAAAAGCATCGCTGAGATTGGCTCCATTTAACTTGGCATAACTAAGATTTCTGCCGGATAAATCCCTTCCCTTGAGATTAGCGCGACGAAAATCTTGTCCGCTCAAATCGGATTGTTGGGGAGGTTGATAAGTTTTATTCGGTGTGGGTGTTGATTTAGGAGTCCATTTTTGTTGATAAGGTGCATGAGAATCCTCCCTAGAATTCTCCCTACTACCACTAGGAGCAGCAGTTTTTTTCGGTTGATAAGGATAAGGTGAAGAATAGAATTCTGTCTTAGATTGACTGCTAGGTGAAGCAGTTTTTCTCGGTTGGTAAGGCGCGTTGCTACCAGGCTTAGATTTATATTTACCCTTAACAGAGCGCAATTTTTCCCGAGCTTCATTAATTTCTTGTAATTTTCTACGTGCTTTTTCTTGCAACCGATGTTTTTCTTGAGGAATTCGATCCGGGTGCCAAATAAAAGCCAAATCCCTATAAGCCTGGTTAACTTCCTCAAGGGAGGCTCCAGGCTCCAATTCCAAAATTCTATAGTACCGCTCCAGTTCTCTCATAAGGCGAATTGAATGGCAAATCTACTGCCATTATGAGTTATTCAGTCGTGTATTTGCTTAATTGTTTGTCAAATTTTTTTATTATGCTGCAATTTTGGTTACAACTAAAGATTTTTCGATACATGTTTATACAATAATTAGCAATTTCCCGGATGGGGGAAGGAGCAGTGAACAGTGAACAGTGAACAGTGAACAGTGAACAGTGAACAGTTGTAGTTTGGGTTGAACTATGTCCTTGCGGACACGCTTCGCTAAGGTTACGCCCAAGAGGGATGTCGGGTTGTACACAGCGACACACAACCGGAGCAAGCTATTTCATAATTCATCTATAATCCATCGACTACTACTCCTAACTCGCAACATCTAATTGTTGAGTGCTAACTGCTAACTGCTAACTGCTAACTGCTAACTGCTAACTGCTCACTGCTCACTGCTCACTGTTAACTGCTAACTGCTCACTGTTAACTGCTAACTGCTCACTGCTAACTGCTAACTGCTAACTGCTCACTGCTCACTGCTCACTGCTAACTGTTTACTGCTTACTTCTATCTGCTATCTGTTAACTGCTCACTGCTAACTGCTAACCGCTAACTGCTAACTGCTAACTGCTAACTGCTAACTGCTTACTGC
>JBCBPQ010000318.1:0-7702 GCA_039820645.1 Cyanobacteria bacterium J06633_8
AAATTTTTAGATCCCCCTAAATCCACGCCACTTGCTACAAGTCGGGGAACCCCTTCGGGTTCAACACTTTGCTTATGCCGGGGAACCCGTCCACCGCAAGTGTTTCACCGCCCAACGCAGTGGCTCCCCTTAAAAAAGGGGACTTTTACCCCCCTTTTATAAGGGGGGAAGGGGGGATAAACCCATAATTAGGGTAAAAACGATACTTTTCAAACAACCTCTTAGATTAAGGGTTAGGAGTAATTAAAAGTTAGATAGCCAGCAAAATCGGGCAAGATAGAGGCGCTTTTTTCACCTTTAACTTGCCCTTCGCGGTTGAATATATGAAAAAGTTGTTTTATGGAAGCTTAACCTTCTCCACCTTCTCCACCTTCTCCACCTTCTCCACCTTCTCCGCCTTCTCCGCCTTCTCCGCCTTCTCCGCCTTCTCCGCCTTCTCCGCCTTCAGCACCAGGTGTGCTTGGAGTAGTTTGTTCAACTTCGGGAGTACCTTCGCCACCTTCTCCACCTTCAGGGGCTTCACTTCCACAAGCGGTAACGCTAGCTGCCATACCTAATGCAAGGAATAAAGCAATTGTTTTTGAACGCATTTCCACACACCTCACTCTAAATTAATCTTTTAAGTTTATTGTTTCTAATCTGCACCCATGAATCTCGATAGTCGATCAATATAAATTGATAAGTCGAGAATTAATGCTTCTTCAACCGAAGCTAATTGCAAATAATTGTAGCTTGAATTTGCAGTTGTAACAATAAGAAAAAAATACAATTCAAGTAAGTAGAGTCAAAATTTTTCAATATTTTATATTGACGAAAAACCTTGTATGATAATATATATCATTTGTATTTCACTAAATAGTGGTTTTAGATGTAGTCCAATCAATCATATGTTCTCTGACTATAAGCGGAAACTTCTTGAGAATAATTTAGATATAAATTAGTCTACTTGTTCTTTAATCGTTTATATTAATGATAAAAATTACTATATAGATATAGACGAAGATTATCATTTTCATGGACTTTATCTTCTAACTTGCACTTTTTACAACCCTTATATAACAGGGATTTTAGGATAACTCTAATGTGCTAGTTTAATTCGTTGACAGGGGATTTAATATTTTTGACTTTTGACTTCCCCTCCTGGGGCGCTCACCAGAATGCAGGATTCTCAAGAAGCCTAAATACACCAGAATGCACCCCAAGCTCAACAAGCACAAAGAAACCGGGTTTCTCCGAACTTTAAACATACAGCATATTTCATCTTTATGAAGTACACTTAGACGGGCAAGGATGCCCGTACCACAATAATTTTTATATATAAGGTTGTACCTCCTGCAACCTGGAAGGTGCTGTAATTATTTTGTTGAGTGATTTACACGAAACCCGGTTTTTCGTCGAGGTGCTTGCAGATGAATAAAGAAACCGGGTTTCTAACAATGGTGCAAGGTTTGAGTTATGTAATGCCGATATATCTTGCAGCTAATTGATAAGCAATACATATACAACTTATTGCCAAAGGATATATTTAGTAAAATGTATGGTTGTTAAATTTTATATATTAAGTTTCACGCAAATTAATCAAGAGTCAGAATATAAATAATCCGGGCAAAAAAAGCTAAATGATTGGACTCAAATCGCTGATTTTGCCCGGATATTACAACTATGCGAGAAATAATGTATAAGTAAACACAAAAAAACAAGTTAAATCTCATATATGAGAATAAACTAAATTATTATTAGTTAGCTTTTTCTTCTGTTTATTTAACATCTTCTGGGATATCTTGACCTGATTCTATAGCCTCAGCAGGTTCTTTAGTTTCAGTAATTTCTTCAGTTAATGATAGTCTAATTACTTGTTGAAATTAATGGAGAAACCATTACTAGTTTTAACTGTTAAAAGTTAAAAATCTCAAGATAAATGAGTCACAAATAATTATTGATAGTGATTAATAAAAAATTAACTTTGAGTTATGCAAATAGTAAGTTTAATTGCTAAGAAAAATTATCGAATAATTCCTGCTTTATTAGGTTTGTGGCTAATTTTTGATTTAATTTCTCATCTAGGTGCCGAATTACTTTGGTTCGATAAAGTTGGGTATTTATCTGAGTTTACATTGCGCTTAGCAACGCAGTTGGGATTGTGGGCAATCGCCTTTTTTACGAGTGCGTGTTTTTTGTTGGGTAATTTAACTATAGCCAAGAAGTTTCAGCATCCGAAATTAGGATATTCTTTTCAAGAAATAAGTAATAAAGAAAAACGAAATTTTTTCCCTTCTCCAACCTTTATCAAAAAACCTATCTCTCCTGCATACCATTATGGATTTAAGTTACGCTGGCTTTTACCAACAGTTTTTGGGTTAAGTCTTTTAATCGGGACAATAGTAGTTTTTTATAGCCAGAAAGCTTTAAATGTTTGGTATCCCGAAATTGAATTACCCGGAAAACTGCTAAAATTTCCAGTTTGGTTGCATTCAATATGGAATATTTTGCAGATACAGCAACCTGTTATATCTTTACTGCAATTAACTCTAGTAATCGTTTTAACTGCTGCAATTTTTATCAGTTACGAATTTTGGTTAACAGCGTTTTCGGTATTTGTAAGTTTACTTTTAGGTTTCTTGATATCGGCACGATGGATAAATGTCTTAGAATATTTTGCCGATACTAGCTTCAATATCAAAGAACCTTTATTTAATCGCGATATCAGTTTTTACGTTTTTTCTTTACCGATTTGGGAATTACTGCTGTTTTGGTTGCTAGGGTTATTTTTACTAGGTATGGCTGCGGTAGCGTTAATTTATTTACGTTCTGCGAATAGCTTGAGTGAAGGAAAATTTCCCGGTTTTACCGTACAGCAACGGCTTCATATTAATGCTTTGGGTTGCTTGACAATGTTAGCTATAGCTTTGCGCTATTGGCTTTTACGGTATCAACTTTTATATTCTGTATTAGGGGTAAATTACGGTGCTAGCTATACAGATGTACAAGTACTGCTACCTATTTATACGGGGTTGAGTCTTTTAGCTATAGGCATTGCAGCTTATCTGGTAGTGCGAACTTTAGCTTTATATAAAAGAAAAAGGGAGACTATAAAACGCGCTCCTTACCCACGTCAATTGGTTTATGTATCGGTATTCTTCATTGTAATGGCAACTTTTGCCGTAGGGTTTCTACCGACAGTTGTGCAAAAATTAATCGTACAGCCCAACGAAATCAGTCGTGAAAAGCCTTACATAGAGCGTACAATCAAACTTACCCGCGAAGCATTCAATTTAGACAGCATCGATGCAAGTACTTTTAATCCTCAAAACAATCTTACGGCATCGGAATTACGAGATCATGACTTAACTGTGGGAAATATTCGTTTATGGGATACACGCCCGCTTTTACAAAGTAACCGTCAATTACAACAAATTCGACCTTATTATAAATTTCCAGATGCAGATATTGACCGTTACACTCTCAAACGCAGTCTCAAATCTAATGCATCTTTTAAACAGCAAACTATTATTGCAGCCAGAGAACTTGACTACAATGACGTTCCCGATGCAGCAAAAACTTGGGTAAACAAACATTTAGTTTATACTCATGGCTATGGGTTTACATTGAGTCCAGTAAATCGAGTTGCTCCAGGTGGATTACCTTATTACTACATCAAAGATATTGGTGTTGAAAACTCGGAGAATCAAGGCTCTTTATTAATATCAAATCCAGCAATCCGTGCAAGTATTCCAGTTGCAAATCCGCGTATTTATTTTGGAGAAATTGCCAATAATTATGTAATGACGGGGACACAAACCAAAGAGTTTGATTTTCCTAGTGGAAATGAAAACGAATTTAACATATACGACGGACAAGGTGGAATTCCCATCGGCTCACCTTTTAAACGCTTGCTGTTTGCCCAGTATCTTAAAGATTGGCAGATGCTGCTAACCCGTAATTTTACCCCAGAAACTAAAGTAATTTTTCGCCGTAACATAAAACAAAGAATAGAGTCTATAGCTCCTTTTTTACGTTTTGATAGCGATCCTTATTTGGTTGCAGCCGATGGAAAAGGAACAACTATCGACGATAAACCAACATATTTGTATTGGATAATTGACGCTTATACAACTAGTAACCGTTATCCTTATTCCGATCCAGGTGAAAATAACTTTAATTACATTCGCAACTCCGTTAAAATTGTTGTTGATGCTTACAACGGTGACGTAAGCTTTTATATTGCCGATCCAACAGATCCTATTATTGATACATTGGGAAGAATTTTTCCATCAATGTTCAAACCTCTATCGGAATTGCCTCCTACTCTTCGCAGTCATATCCGCTACCCCTTGGATTACTTCAGCATTCAGTCAGAACGCTTGCTGGCTTATCATATGACCGACCCCCAAGTATTCTATAATCGAGAAGATTTGTGGGAGATTCCTACGGAAATTTACGGCACCAAACAGCAGCAGGTAGAACCCTACTACTTAATTACGAAATTGCCTAGTGCCCAAAAAGAAGAATTTATTTTATTACGTCCTTTTACTCCTACTCAAAGAAGAAACTTAATTGCTTGGTTAGCTGCTCGTTCTGATGGTCAACAATATGGTAAATTGTTGCTTTACGAATTCCCCAAGCAGGAACTGGTTTACGGTATTCAACAAATAGAAGCTTTGATTAATCAAAAGCCAGAGATTTCCGAGCAAATCACCTTATGGAATCGCGAGGGTTCCAGAGTAATTCAAGGAAATTTATTGGTAATACCTGTAGAGCAATCGCTTCTTTATGTGGAACCTATATATCTTGAAGCGGAGGAAAACAGTTTACCTACTTTAGTTAGGGTAATTGTAGCTTATGACAACGATATTGTTATGGAAAATAGCTTAGAAGATGCTTTAGAAGCTATTTTCGATACAGATGAAATTAGGACACCTGTTTTTACTCCTCCGGAAACGCAACAACCGTCCGTACCGCAATAGGGCACCTCTCTACAATCAGCCAGCAAGAGAATTTACGGAAATTGTAACTACTCCCTCTCTCAATCCCAAACCCTAATCTTCCACTCAGCAAGGGGAGTAGTTCTTACCTGTGACTCATTCTCAGAGAATAAAGTATTCAATATGACATAAATTGCTTGTTTTTTTTACAATACCTTCCCAAAGGTATACAGAAAATTTCTTGAATACTCTTTTAGGAGGATATCAGATAGGTGATATTGATGTAAAAATTGTAAACTGTTGTATATATTTAAATATTAATATAAAGTTAGTTATATTCTACTTGCTTCAATTTTCGGGCATGATTTTCTAATTCGTTGACAACTATAAAAGCCTAATGTACCCAGGTTTTAGCTCGTTGCTTAAATAAATGCTCCTACTGATTACTCCGTGTTTTTTTGTTCAAATTGACTATATATCTAAAAAATAGTCAAGTTTTGAATCTATAATAGCAAATATTTTAATTTAATTAAACCTGAGATAATATTCAGTATTATTTATCAGATTTACCGATTCAATCGCACTTTAAGTAATAATATTGATACGTTTTAAAAAGTCACCTCAAATAAAGGTAAACTTATGATTCGATAAGTTTTATAGTTTGTCGCTTTTGGATTATATAAATTTGTCTTTTATCTTCATTGAAATCCTTTACTTGACTATAATCAGCGCTTTATTGATTTTTTCTTGTACAGTGCTTTTTATCGCCAAATCCAGCCAAATGTAAAAAAAATAAAAGGAAATTATTTTTTTTAACAAAAATATATCTAAAATTAACTTGTGTTAAATGCAAGTTAAAAGCCTTGTTTTTGCTGTTTAAAAAAACAGGTTTCAGATTTTATTGCTCTCTAATTAGATAGGTGTCTAAAGAAATTATAGCACAAAATGAAAAATGAGAAATTGCAATATCTGTTACGTTTTTTCAAAGCGTTAGCAGACGAAAGTAGATTGAGAATAATTGGTATTCTGGCTAATCAGGAGTGCAGTGTAGAAGAGTTAGCTGTGTTATTAGAATTAAAAGAACCAACGATTTCACATCATTTAACGAAACTAAAGCATCTCCAATTGGTAAGAATGCGTCCTGAAGGCAATACTCATTTTTATCAGTTAGATAAAGAGGTTTTGCAAGCTATGGGTAAGGAAGTGTTTCATCCAGACAAAATAGCCTCTTGCGCTGATGATGTGAATCTTCAAGCTTGGGAAGTGAAAGTATTGAATTCTTACATAGAGCCAGATTTTCAAAATTCTGAATCCGTACAGTATTTAAGGGAAATTCCAAGTAGCAGTAAGAAACGCTCAACTATTCTCAAATGGGTAATTAATAAATTTGAATTGGGTGTGGAATATCCACAGGATAAAGTGGATGAGATCCTAAAAATTTACTATTCCGACTTTGAGACGTTACGGAAAGCATTAATAGATAGTCGATTAATGAAGGAAAAAAACGGGATATATCTTAGATGTTGAATAAAAGAATGCAGGTTCGTTACTCTTCTATGTATAAGTAAATCTTGAAATAGCTAGGAGATAGGGGACAAAGTACACAGATTGCTGACTCCCATTCTCTTAACTACTTAATCATTTCTTGGCAATCTACCTCTTTCTTCTAAGGATGTTGAAAATATTCTTAGTCTCCATCAAGCTAGGTTGTGTTTCAATCGAGTTAATACAGCTATATTTGTTAAGTTTATATAAGTTTTTAGCGAAAATCTCGCGGTCAAAATATCAAGCACTGGTGAAGCTTAAGTATTTCTATGGTGAAAGAAGTGTGATTTTATAAAAGTAATAAAAACATTAGTCAGCATTTCATCAAAAATACATGAAAGTATATTCATAAAGTTATTAAGTTGTTATTAATAAGAAGCTTGAATTACAGGTAAAGAGAATGTTTAAGAAATTGGTATCACCTACTCTAGCTATTTCAGGGATGATTTTGGTTGGCTTTGCTACGCTGTTAGCTCAACACGGGGGAAAGCGATTAGAAGTTCGGATAGATAGTCACGATCTGTTTTACGGTGAAGTCAGGGATTTGTTGTCTCCTGGAGTCGGGGCAGCATTAAGTCTAACTCTAGGTGTTGCAAGTCTTGCTGTAATCGGATATGGCAAATCTGCAAGTCGAGAAGAGGAGTTAGAGAAGCGGTTACTATATCTTAGAAAAGCGGTTTTGGATAAAGATGTTCAAATTGAAGAAATACAAAAGAATTAATCAAAAATAACGGAGAGCAGAAAAAGGCTGATGCAAAAAGAGACGTAGCAATGCAAAAGAGACGTAGCAATGCTACGTCTCTACAATCAAAAGCAAGATATTTCAGTTTTACAGGAATGGCCGCAAGTACCATAACACTCGGTTGGTGCGTGACACTGAAAAACTTATAACTACGTTCAAAGTGAGTCAAAGTGTCACAGCACCCTACAAGAAAAATGTGCCAGTTGCGGTCATTCCTATTTTAATTGAAAAACGTTATCTTAAAACTTTGGGTTGCTTAAGATAATGTTGGTAATCGTTCAAATCTTCCAGTACTTTATTGGTGAGGAAATACATTCCCAACATATTGAATAGAGCCATTGCGAAAAATGTAGCGTCTCCAAAATCAATCACCGATTGAGGCTTTGCGATCGCGCCAATAAATACGGCAATTACGAATAATATTCTGTATACAATCAAACTACGCTCGCTAAAGAGATATTCCCAAGCACGTTCTGCGTAGTAGCTCCAAGAA
>JBCBPQ010000319.1:0-7693 GCA_039820645.1 Cyanobacteria bacterium J06633_8
AATTATCCAGGTTTTGGGAGAAATAAATCTTGACCCTTGCGCGGATGATGGACAACACATACCAGCAGGAAAGCATTATACCTTTGATGATAATGGTTTGGAACAGCCTTGGTGCGGGAAAGTTTATATGAACCCCCCGTATTCACATCCTGGTGCTTGGATGAGGAAACTGCAACTAGAATTTGAAACGGGTAATGTGGATGAAGCAATTGCTCTTGTACCTGCTGCTACTGACACCAATTGGTTATCTCCAGTTTTGAAAACTCAACCTGTATGTTTTTGGAAAGGGAGAATTAAGTTTTTAGGACAAGACTACAAACCTAAATCATCTGCAAGACAGTCTCATGTATTGCTTTATTGGGGTAATAATTGGCAGAAATTCAGGGAAGTATTTGAAGATTATGGAGTGGTTTATTTTCCAATATATACTAACGCTCCAAGCTAAATTAATTTCGTTTAAATCAGCATAATCGTAAATCACATCACGTTCTTGAAATTTGACGATAACTTCCTGTTCCTCAGTATCAATGTTGGTAATAAAACCCATGTCACCATTAAAAACCTCTCGTTGGTAATCATTGGTTAACTGAATTACCCTATCCCCTACCCGAAAAATAATCCCACCCCTTGTTAATTCTACTTTCTGGGGACTAGGAGAATTAATTAACTGTTGCAGTACATTGTTAAGATTGCGCGTACCAACCAAACCCCTCGTCATTGGTGAAAGCACTTGTACATCAGTAGTGGGATTAAAACCAAGTTTAGGAATTAAATCTGTAATTAACTCGCTAATTGCCTGTACTCCATGCTCCGGTTGAAAACCTCCCCCATGCCA
Source organism: Cyanobacteria bacterium J06633_8 (assembly GCA_039820645.1). Classification (GTDB taxonomy): domain Bacteria; phylum Cyanobacteriota; class Cyanobacteriia; order Cyanobacteriales; family Nostocaceae; genus Rivularia. The sequence goes on from JBCBPQ010000319.1 coordinate 836, forward strand.
CAAGCAATCCGATTCGGGGGCATCGGAAATTGTTTCAATTAAAGGATATTGTCCGCGATTGATTTGGTGCGATGCGGTAATAATTTTGCTACTAGCAGCCTGACGAAATACTTGAGTAAGTCGCACAACTGGAACTTTACCCGAGTGAATTAAATCTGCCAAAACATTACCTGCACCCACTGACGGCAGCTGATCTTTATAACAATAGCAGTTCTAGATTAAACAATTTAGAAAAAAACAACTGCAGCAGCATTTGTGACTATGCTAAAGTAATTATCCTTTTCCATAAAGTAAAAGTGATAAATATAGAAAGAGCAATTGACCCGAAAACGAATGAAAGATTCTGCTGCGTATTCGATACTAAAACTTGTTTACCCGTAGAACCTATTCAAAGGTACTTAAACTACTGCCGTAAAAGACAATTAGCAGTCAACACAGTCAATACCTATGCCTATCGTCTAGTTGATTTTTGGCAATGGCTAGAGTACTTTTCTTTAGACTGGCATTTGGTAGGTTTAGAGGAATTAGCAACATTTGTTGATTGGTATCTTGAAGGTGGCAACTTGGTTATCTCAGAATCCGATAGAACTGCTGTATGCAAACGTAGCTCGCGTACCGTAAATCTAACAGTTACAGCGATTCAAGAGATGTACGAATTCCACGTTGTAGAAGGTAGAATTAGCTCAAAACAATTTACCCGCATTGTTCGGTCTTGGGGTAAGCGAGGTGGATTTTTACAAGGTATTGTTAAAAGAAGCCCTTGTCTAGTAAAACGAATCAAATTAAAAGAATCAAAAAATTTTCCTGGTTGTCTTACAGACGAACAAGTTACTCAACTTGCGAATGCTTGCTACACCTATCGAGATAGGTTGATAGTTATGCTACTAAGAGAAACAGGGATTAGAAGAGGAGAATTACTGGGCTTACATTTGGTAGATGTTCAAGATATGGACAGTAAGGGACGAATTAGGATTGTTCGTAGAGAAGATAATCCTAATGGTGCTTTTTCTAAAGGTTTAGAAAGAGAAATTCCAGTTCTACATAATCGAGAAGCTATCTCAGAAACTCTGAGAGCTTATTTGCTAGAAGAATATCCAGTATTAGCAGAACAACAAGGACATTCAATGTTATTCGTTAATTTGGATGGCAAATACACTGGTAAACCAATGACTAGTGCGCGTTTGAATAATCTGTTTTATCAACTTAGAGATAGAACCAGAATCAAAGCTCATCCTCACTTATTCAGACATACTTTCGCTACTAGAATGCTGCAAGCAGGATATCTAGACCAATATGTACAGCAGCTATTAGGACATAAATCCATCATTACAACAAAAGACATTTACTCTCATGTATTAGATGAGATGAATTTAGATGCATATTTGGTAGAGGAAGAATAAATGTTGTCAATTGAAGTTTTACAACAAATAGTAGCTAATTCCGAGTTGGGTCAAGAATGGATTAATGACCCTTTAATGAGTCAAGATGTATGGGCATTTACTGACCTGGGCTACAGTGAAGAAGACTGTACTATAAATAATAAAAGAAATCTTTATTTTAATGATATTTCTTTATCTTGGTTAAAGCTTTTAATTAAGTTAACTATCAAAGCAAGTGCTAGAGAAAAGCATTGTTTGGGAACACTAAAGGAACGAGTGATATATTTAAAGCAATTCAATAATTTTTTGAATGAAAAAGGATATACCAAGCCAGAATTATTAACAGATGCATTATTACAAGAATTTATTCACAAAGGTAATCAAAAAGCTCGTCGAAAGGTAATTGCTCATGCAGTAAAACTATGGTCGGAAGAACAGTGGCTTAAGCTGACTTTTACTTGTCCTAAATATAAATCAAATACTCCTAAAATTGAAACAATTCCAGAAGAAGTTCTTGCTCAAATTTATCAAAACTTTGATTTATTTCCACCACCACTAGAAAGATTATTTCGATTACAGATTGTCTTAGGATGTCGCATTGGAGAAATACTAAAAATGCCTCGTCAATGCCTCAAAAAAGAGGAGGATAATTGGTTTTTACTTCGATGGGTAGGAAAGCGTAAACACTGGCAATTTTCTAGAATTCATCCACTAGTAGCTGAATTAATACAGGAACAACAAAATTTTTTAGACCATCAGTTTAATAATAATTTAGTTTTTGACAAATTATTTTGTCGCCTTTCTACTGCAATGTGTGATGGTGTCTCACCTGGTGGAAGGTTTAATGTAGAACCAATTTATATACCAGAATCACTAGGTGAGTTATCTATTCAACGCTGGTTACGAGCATTTGGAGAAAAAGCCAACCTTAGAGATAAGTACGGTAACAGATTTAAATTAAAAAGCCATCAGTTTCGCCGTACTAAAGCTAGCATTATGGCTTATTTAGAAACAGAAGACGAATACATTGCCGCAATTTTAGGTCATTCCTCTTTAGATATGTTGCCTCACTATCGCAATCGTTCTTTGGAAAAATTAGAAAAAGAAGCATTGAATAAAAGTTATGTTGATATGTATGGCAGAGTAACTAGCTTTAAACCTAGAAAACGCAGATATGAGAAATTAGCAGAATTGCTTAAGGTAGATACATCATTAGGAGAATGTCATCGCCCTACTATGTTGGGAGATTGTCAATATCGTTATGCCTGTTTAAATTGTGACCATCATCGAGTTTCCCTAGAAGATAAGCCGAAACTAGAAGCTGATATCAAACTTTTATTAAAAGACTTAGAACAAGCAAATAAATTAGGAAAAGAACGAAGAGTCACCGAAATAAATCGTTTATTAGAATTACTCAATACTCGATTACAAGCATTAAATAAATTAGCAAATATTCATGGACAATTTTACTAATGGTTAAACGTAAGTATCAGCCAATTTCTATTCATCAAACATCTCATGGTAAATTAGAAGTCAACTGGCAACATGAATATAATGATGAATTCTCTTGTCCGTACTGCGAAGTTGGTAAATTTAGAAGCATTCGTCGTTCACAGGGAAGTGTTTGTAAAATAGTACTTCATTGTAATTATTGTAAAAAAAGAACTTTTTTAACTAATAGTGTTCCAGGATATATACATAAATACCTTCCAAATATAGAATGTCCTAATCCTTTATGCTATAAGCTTGGACATGATGGACAAAAAGGATGGATATATAGATTAGGAAGTGAATTAAATCATTGTCAATGTCGCTTTTGCAAAATTACATTTAAATCAGATTCAACCTATCATAATAGTTGGATAAACATTCAAAAAGACAAATTAGCACCATTCTGCTTTGATGACGATAATTGGGATTTACGTCATTATTTCGATAAACCTTATCAAAAAACACTTAATTTTGGTGGATTTCATACTCTATGGTATCGAAGAGAAGTTAAGCGATATCTTTACTACTTACTTAAATCAAAAGTATTCAATTCTGATTCATCTATTAGAACGAAATGTTTTGCTTTAAAACAATTTGGTCGGATAATAAAGAATTGTAATTTTCAAAATAAGTCTGATATTAACAGAAAAGCTATTTTGTATTTTTTGGATGATTGTAAAAGTAATAAGAGTATAACTATCAATCAAAAACTAGCTAACCTAAGAGATTTTTTAGAATGGTTAGATTTAGAAGTAACTGACTTAATTCGTAGTCGTGATTTTTCTAAAGTGAGTCAAAATGATGCTGTATGGTTAGATGAAGTAACACGTCAAGCTATCGAACAAAAATTAGATAAAATACCTGCGAATATTGCTCGCCATTACATAATACAGAAATATATTGCTGCTAGACCAGGAGATGTATGCCATCTTTGTTTTGATTGTTTAATAGAAGAGAACAGTAAGTGGTATATCAAATTTTTTCAGCAGAAAAGTCAGCGATGGCATCAAATACTTGCTAATCGAGAAATAAGGAAAGAAATAGAAGAACAGCAGCACTGGATTAGAGATACCTTTGGTGAAAATTATTCTTATCTATTTTGCCAATTTAGAAATTTACAACCTACTGATTATCCTTATTTTTCTAATATAAAACCTTTACCAAAACCTCCTAATGTAGATGCAGATAAAAATCCAATGGTTCGCATCATTCGTATATTAATAGAACGAGAAAACATACGAGATGTCAATGGACAAAAACCGCACTTTACAGGGAAGATTACTCGTTCTTCTCGGCTACAAGAAGTGAGGACAAAATATGGAATAGAAGCAGCAAGACTTTACGCAGACCATCAAAGCAGTAGAACCACATTCGTCCATTACGCACCACCAACTACAGAGCAGGTCGCATCCGTTGATTTACCATTTCAGGAACTTCTTATGAATCCTGAAAATAAATTTTTACCTTGGCAATCTTTACCAGAAAGTCTCTTAAAAAATCCCAAATCTCACGAACTAGATTTAGAAATTGCTCCTCGTTTAATAGTTTACGGACACTGCGCTTTAGACCCTAAAATACCTTGTCCTATAAATCTTTTCCCAAAATGTTATGGCTGTTCGAGTTTTCGACCCAGTACGAGTAAATTACCACTATATGAACGCCAGTATCAAGGGGAACAAAAAAGATTAGCAGAAGCAGAGAAAGCAGGAGCTTCTTTAGCTTTTGAAGAAGCTAAAGCAACTATTGAAGCAATGGATAAATGGTTATCTGAGTTAAGGAGTTTAGCTAATGAGTAAAAAAACTAATCGAGAAAAACAAACTTTGGTTCTGCGTCGTACCCAAGCCTTTAGGAAAGAACAGAAGAAAAAACAAGCATTAAAAGCGATTCAAGAGATAATAAAGCATTCACAACCTCTTACTTTTAAGAATATCGCTACTGTTGCTGGTTGTTCAGTATCTTATCTCTACAAATGGGATGATATCAAAGCTTATATTCACGAACTACAACAACATAAAGAGACTACTTTAAACCAAATTAAAGAACCAATTGATAAATATCAACCCCACAGTTTTAAAGACTTGTATCAAATAGCCAAAGACAAAATCTGCAACCTGGATTCGGAAATTAAAGAATTAAAACGTCAGAATGAAATTCTTAGGGGTCATGTCGCAGAGATTTATGAAATAAGAGATGAGAATAAAAGATTACTCGAATTGTTGAAAGATTATAAATCAAAATATTAAGAAAAAATTAAATGAGAAATAATGTAATTTTACTTTGTGAAAGCTAAAAGTGAAAAGACTCTTGTATCAACACATACACGTTGTAGAATAAATATAATGGTCAATATCACCTACAAGAAGTATTTGAGCGTCTGGAGCTACCGCTTCAAATAACGAATATGCCAAAAATAAATCAAGCATACTGGCTTCATCTACAATAATGGCTTTTTGGGGTAGCGGATTGGTTCTGTCAGATTTGAATTTCCGCGTTTTGGGGTCAAATTCTAACAGTCTATGAATGGTTTTAGCTTCTAACCCCGTCATTTCACTCAAACGTTGTGCAGCTCGTCCGGTTGGTGCAGCCAAAGCAATAGATTTACCCATCGCTTTCCATAATGAAACAATGGTGCGAGTACAAAACGTTTTACCAACACCTGGTCCACCTGTAATTACCATGATTTTTGAGTAAGCTGCCGTTTCAACTGCTTGCAGCTGCTCTGTTGATAGTGAAACTTTACGGCTTTGACTAAAACGTTCCAGCCAATTATGAACGCGAGGAATATCTGTATTTATTGATTGACTTAATCGAGAAAGTATCAGTTGCGCTAGGTTTTGTTCGGTGTGGAAGAAGGTTGGTTTGTAGCAGAGTAATGTTTTATCAGCATCACGTTCTCTAATTAATTCATCCGAGCGGGACATATCGCCAATGACTTTTGTTGATGCTTCTTCTTGTGGTTGATGCTCCTCGGTTTTTAACTTTTCACAAAGCTGTTGTACTAATTCCGGTTGAGGTAAATAACAATGTCCAGAATCTGCTGCTTCGCTTAAAACGTGAATAATTCCAGCCTTGTATCGAAATTCCGAATCTGGAGGAACACCCAAATTGCGAGCTATTTTATCAGCAGTGAGAAAGCCAATTCCATAAATATCAGTTGCTAGCTGATATGGGTTTTCGTTGACTTTATTGATTGCTAAGTCACCGTAATGCTTGTAAATCTTTACCGCATAAGTAGTTGAAACACCATGACTTTGAAGAAACACCATCACTTCCTTGATGGCTCGTTGCTCCTTCCAAGCTTTCTGAATCATGGCAATTCGCTTTTTCGCAATGCCATTTACTTCTTGCAACCGCTCGATTTGGTTGTCAATAATATCAAGGGTTTCTGTACCAAAACAAGCGACGATACGTTTTGCTGTTACTGGTCCAACACCCTTAATTAAACCGCTACCTAAATACTTTTCGATTCCGGTGATTGTTGCTGGTTTGGTTTCTTTATAGTTAGTAACTTGAAATTGCAAACCATATTGTGGGTGTTCTCGCCAGAAACCATTTAATTGAAGCGTTTGTCCTGGCTGAATACCTGCAAAACTGCCCGTAATTGTAGTTAATTCCGATACTCTCGGACGCTGCAACCGCGCTACCGTATAACCCGACTCTTCGGAGTGATAGGTTAAGCGCTCAACCACTCCCATGATTGATTCTTGTTTGGGAGTGGCGTTTACTTTTTGTGGGTTTACTTGGTATGCGCCAGACATCTACTTTGGCAAAGACAGCGCACATATTATACAAGATACTTGCTGTAATGGAAGTTATTTCTTGTCATAATTTAGTAATTAAGTACTATTATAGTATCTCCTTTATTTACTCTATGCATTTATCGAGTATGATTCAACATCGTGGTTTCGACTTATCCCCATGCTATTTGTTATGAAAGTTTTCACAATATATAAATCTAGCTTTTAGATGTATTTGATTTATTTTTAC
>JBCBPQ010000320.1:0-7680 GCA_039820645.1 Cyanobacteria bacterium J06633_8
ATTTATCGCGCTACGCGCCTCAAAATATTATTTTTTTATTTAATGAGTTTTATACTCATAACTAAAGTTTTCAAAAATATATTACCTTCTTCCTTCTTCCTCCTAACTCCTTCCTTCTTTTATAACTTTGTGTAATTTTTTTTATTTATTATCTTCTTTTATAAACTTTTTAAAATAAGTACTTTCTCACTCATAAATTATTTATTAAACTACTCAATTCTTCTGCGGTAGCTTTCACCCGTAATTTAACTAGTACTCTAAGAAAACAAATTACGTAATAATTCGGTTTCAATTCCCTAGCATAATTGTATATTTTTTTATATGTAGCCTATTAGCTACTACATAAATAAAAGATGAAAATAACTATCTCTATATGTCAATAATTTCCGAGGAGATTGAAGACGGAATCAGCGCGCAAGTGCGATCGCAACTTTCAACTATCCCTCTGGAAATCTTCTGCGATACGGAAATCAAATCAGCTATTGTATTAGGTTGCATTACTTGATTGCCCTGCTGCCTTTAAAACCCGTTCTTTCAATTAGCCCTTGCAATTCATAATCTAATAATCAACCGTTATTGATTCTCAATAGCGGAGAATACGTTCGCGGTTTTATCAGTATAAATACGTCTTTGTGTATCTTTAAAAGTAACAATTTTCTGGTTTAAATACTTATTTATTAATCATCAAGGTGCTATGTCCACTACCTTACTCACGAAAGAACTGAAGCATGAAATTTGGCAGTTATTGCGAGAATATCAGCAATCTCAGTCAGCTGAAGTTCGTAACAAACTGGTAAAGCTTAATTTTGGACTTGTGAGAAAAGAGGCTTACTATTGGATAAATCAATGCCACGAAAGTTTCGATGACTTACTTCAAGTCGGTTGTCTGGGCTTAATTCGTGCTATTGAAAGATTTGATATTTCTAAAGGTCATGCCTTTAGTTCCTTTGCAATCCCATATATTCGCGGTGAAATTCAGCATTACCTCCGAGATAAAGGTGTGACTGTAAGAATACCAAGGCGTTGGCTGGCACTACAGCAGCAGTCGGCAGGAGTTTCTCGTTCTCTGCGAGAAAAATATAATCGTCAACCTACCGACTCAGAAGTAGCCGCAGCATTGTCTATTTCTCTTGAAGAATGGCAAGAAATTAAATTAGCCTGGGTAAATCGCGCTCCTTTAAGCTTAGATATGCCTGTATATGATGCAGAGGAAGGTTCGGCTAGTTTAGCAGAACTGGTTCCCGATCATAGCTACCGTAGTTTTCAACTAGCACAAGAAGACCAATTACGCTTACAACAAGCGCTACTTCAGTTAGAAAATCGTACTCGTCAAGTTTTAGAATTTGTATTTTTACACGATTTAACGCAAAAGCAAGTGGCTGAAAGACTTGGTATCAGCGTAGTTACAGTTTCTCGTAGAGTTAAAAAAGGGCTTAATTCCCTCAAGCACCTAATGGTTACAACAGACGATTAGTAAAACATCCATAACGTTGTATAAAATAATTCTCAATCTGAAAAAATTAGGTTATAACTGTATCAGATTTCACTTTTGATAAAACTTTCAATCAAATTGATTTCATTTATTCAAAATTATCTGTCTTCTCTTGAGAATAGCTAATGGGTAGACGTTTAAGAATCACAATTGCATCTATTTTGGCTTTGGCGATCGCCGGGTGTTCTGGTGAGGAGGAACAAGCAGAAACTGTTGCTCCCACCCCCAACCAAACGGCTAAAAATAGCCAAGGCAAACCTGAAAACTTTAAAGATCCGGTGGTGCCAGGTACGCCAAGTGCGACTGTTGCTAAGGCTCCTTCGACTTTAATTCAACCGACTAATCCTACAGAACGAGTGGGAGTGGTATCTAAAGGGCGTAGCGACCCATTTGACGATATTATACCTCCTGTAAAGTTTGCGACTAAAAAGCCTGAAGGTACTGTTGTAAACAAACCGAAAAAAGCCGTTCCTGTATTGCCTCCTTTACCGTCTTCTAGTCGAAGCACTCTATCTAGACGACGACGTCCCCGCAGTGCAGTAATTTCTGCTACTACCGGAGGAAGTTCAAGAAATATTGTCAGAAATTCGAGTTCGGGGAGAGCTATTCCAAAAAATCGCCGAACAACAGTAACAAATCAAAAAAATCGCCGAACAACAGTAACAAAACCCAATTCTAATCTGAATCCCAGTAGGGCAACTTCAGTTCCAGTTGTCCCTGCTTCAGTTCCAGTTGTCCCCAAAGTTTTGCCTGGGGTAATACCGCAACCAGATCTCGCATCCGTGTTACCACCGCCACCACAACCGAAGTTAGCTCAAGCTGTTTTAGTTTCGGGTGTAGTTCAAGTAGGAAATCGTCCTCAAGCAATCATTAAAGTACCCAGCGAACCGACTAGTCGCTACGTTCAACCAGGACAAAGACTAGCAAGCGGATTACTTGTTAAAAGAATTGAAATGAACGAAGGTTCTGAGCCAGTTGTTATTTTAGAACAACATGGTATTGAAGTCGCGAGAATGGTTGGAGAAGCGCCTATGGGAGGAAGTGAACCGGCTACGGCTTCTACAGAAAATTCTGTTTCAAGATTACCATCCTTACCAAAATCTACATCTGTTGGGGCTTCATAAATTTACTGGATAAGCTACTGGTACAAATAAATATATCTTATGACTTTTAGACTTCTTAATTTTATACTATTACCTGAAAAGGATATTTCAGATACGACGTTAGTCAAGACTGATAGTATTTAATCGTGGTAGGTTGAGTGTAATTCATTCCTTTGATAATTAAAGGGGTTTCTTACAGGTTAAGTCAACAACTCAGAGCTAAAGCTACTGAGCTTCAGGCATTGTCTTGAAGCTCTGCGTTGACCAGACTAAGTACTTTATAGTACTACGTTTATAGGAAGAGCTTGACTTAGTTGTTTATTTTGTAGACAAAAATTGACATATATAGACAATTGTCAATGCTTTTTAATGTATTTTGTGCTTCTTTTTTGGCATAATAATAAGATAAGTGTTTTATTTTGTCTTGATCAATATGCAAAAACCAAGCAGCGATTAAGAAAAAAGTAAACACAAATATCTTGATGTGCGGACGGCTCAGCCGTGCAAGCCTACCCAGGGATAACTGCTCCCATGCTCCCACTGAAGTAGGAAGTGATGTCTGGCTTGTCTAGACTTCACAGAGCAGAAGGCTCACATTACCAATTGCGGGCTAATCACCCAAAAAATAGGAGAAATGCCACGGTGGTTAAAACCACACGCGGCGTTTTTCCTCCCAGGTTTATAAAACCTGGGGCATCCTTACTACCGAGATATTTTTATGAATACAAGAGAAAAGGTTGTATTTGCTGGTTTACCTTTGACAGTTTACCGCGAGATTGCGGCTCATTTAGGAACTGTTACTGGTATAGAAGTAGAATTAATTCCTCAAACTTCTCAAGAATTTGACTATAACCAAAGCCAAGTTGATGGTTTATGGATTGATTATAGTTCAAATTCTAATTCGCAAACCAGGCAATGGGTAAAGCAGATTCTGGATTATTATCAGCATCACTACGATGTTTAATAGCTAGTTGTTTACAAAAAAATTATTGTGATTGAAAACCTCTCTTCTTTGTAGTTGAGAGGATTTTGCATTTTCGCTCTTTCTTCTGGAATATTGCTAGTCACGCCAGAATTAACTTGATAGCTGAATTTAAGCAAACCCAGCTTCTGTAGAGTATCTTGTCTGGGTATAAATATAAATATGATTTTGTGGTTAGGAGAGTCATGGAAGGGCAGTTTTTCCCATAAAGGTACACAATATGGATTCAGCTTACTTGTACTTGACTACCAATTAAATTTAAGCATCCATACATATGGGCACAAGCACCATTACAGAGATTATTAAGATTGCTTAAGGCGAATAACATCACATCTGTTTTCCAGTGGGATTTAACTGTATCCACAGCATCTGATGAAATATAACACCTACCGGGAATACTAAAAAAGTAGCCGATAAGTCATTGTAGTAAACTTCTAAAATCGCAACTCAATCAAAGGTTTAAAGACTAATCATAATAATAATGTTAATCTAATTACACTTAAAGCCAGCATAAAATTATGTTTTAATCAAAACAACAATTTATGCAACCAAATACAGATACAGTGCGGTAAACTTGCAAGCAAGATAATGCAAATAATACTACGACTGCTATCAGTTTTAGGCATCACTCACAATGGAACAGTGGCAATTTCTGATACAGAAAGAAGGCGAACGTACTTGGCATCCTTTAGAGAAGCCAAGCATAGAAATTATGGAAGGTCGGTATCGAGTCGTTGCTCGTTCTAACCGTACTAATACTGACGTAGAGGTGCGGGTAACTCACTCTTCTCCGTCGGAGGTTCCACCCAGACGGCGTATTCAAAAACGAAGACGACGTATTAATTCCGAAGGGTTGACGGCTGTAATTCCATTTACCTATCTCAAGTCAGGAATTTGGGAATTAGAATGCTCTGGCGATTTAATGTCCGATCTTCTAGGTGAGTTTTGGAAATATACTGTGAGTCTGACTGTTATGCCTTCTCAAGTTCAGGCAAAGGTTGTTTCTAAAAAATCGGATCGTAATTTAGAGAGCGAACATAAAGTTGACAGCACAAAAACAAAAAGGAATCAAGCTAAATCTAAAATCAAAGATGTTAAATCCAGCCGTTATTCTTCAACTTCATCCAAGGATATAAAAACAAACGATGCTGGTTTAATATCTTCTATATCGATGGAAGCTGCTAATAAGACAAGTTCGGTTCGCTCAACAGGAAAAATAAGTTCAACTCCTGGGAATACAGCCAAAAAAGGTTCTTTAGATAAAGCAAGCAGCGATAATAAAGAAAAATTACGAGATTCGCTTAAAGCTGCTGTAGAGAAAAAAAAGGCTGTTAGCAAAAAGCCTCCTGGAAAATCGAATCAAGGCATCTCAAATAAAGCCGTTAACAAAAAATCTGCTCAAGATTCTTTAGAAAAATCTAAAGCAAGATTAAATAAAACCGTTAGCACAAAATCCGTTCAAACATCATCAAACAAGCCAAAAATCTCAAAGAAAAAAGATGTTAGCAAACAATCTACTCGGCAAGAGATTACAGCTATAGTTGAGCAAAATTCTAGTCCGGTAAGAGTTAAAGGGGATACAGCAGAACAGATTCTACAAAATTTGATGGAGCTAGCTTTACCGTCTTCGGAGCCTTTATTTCCCGATGACAGTATTGAAGACAACCTTAAAGTTCCGCCACCTTTACCATTACTAATAACTTTAGATAAAAATAGCTTTGTTGCCAGTTGGGGAAGCACTATTACACTCGAAGGAGAAGTTGCTGCTAAAGAAACAACACAGCAAATTAACCAGATGACGAGTGCTGAAGTACAAATTGAACTGCGATCGCCCCAAAATTCTCAATTGCTACAATCTTTTCGATTACCTAACCCCAATAAATCCCTACCGTTTGCCATAGCGACTTTAATTAATATTCCGGAAGAATGTTCTTCTAAGTTAATTCTTGGAGAAGTTAAGTTATATGGGATTGTATCAAATCAAGGAGTTGTAGAATTATTAGCAAGTCAATCTTTTACGATTACGGCAGAAATTAAAGAATTATTAGCGATTACTGTTACCAATCCTAAAGGCGAATTAGAAAAGTTTACTTATTCGACAGCAGAATTATCTACAGGAGATACACCTCAAACTTTAGAAGAGTCTGCACCTCTAGATTTAGAACTGTTCAACTTAGTAAAAGCAGTAAAGCCCGAAGTTCAGTCGGTAACAGGAGTACCATCTACTAAAAAATCTCTTCCACCTCGTATAGATACTCGAAAGCTTCGTAGAAAGGTAGCAACAAATTCACTAAAGTTACCAAGCGTGCCTGGTTATCAAGAGAAAATTGATCGATATATTAATAATGGGTATATCGAAGCTGCTTCCAGCCTGGCTGCTACGGGTACTAGTTTTCCTTACTTACGAAAGTCAAAGCTAATAAATAGCTCTATCGTTGAAGTCGATACAAATGTTTACGATACAGAAGAAGCAGGATACACGAGGGTTACTGAGAATCAAAACATAACTGAAACATCACTTCCAGCCGATAATACTTCTCAAGCTGAATTAGTTGTCGATGAATTAAAAGAAGATGATTTTCTAGAGTTTGAAGAATCGGTTACTTCAAGAAATTCCGAATTTATTGCAGCGGAAAATCTCAATACATCTCCTTTAATTAGACAGTGGATGCTTTCTCAGGGATATTCCATACCCGAACCTATTGACGTTGAATACGAAGATTATGATGTTGAGATAAGTCAGGGAATTTCTTTACAACAGCCTCCCCAGAGCGCAAACGCCCAAACTAATGATAATCATAAAGCATTACACCAAGAGAAAGCACAAATTGATATAAAAGCAACACCATCTCCTTATTTGTCTATTTCTACTTCCTCTCAATGGCAAGTAAATCGAATTGCAGCACCATCAAATCAAATTGCTCAAGAAATTGTAGTAGATGATACAGATATTTTTGCCGATAACATTTTAGTAAATGAAAGTTCTGGATTGAATGAGCCTGTAAACCATCCAGCAGAAGATCAATCAACCTCGGCACTGACAATAAGTACTCATAAAATAGAAGAATTGCCTACCCCCCAACTTTACATAGCAAAAGGAGAACTGGTTTCAGGTAAATCGTTGAATATACGAATTCGTCTACCACAGGGGAATTCTCATCTTGCTGTGAAATTTTGGGTAGAAGACTGCCATACAAGGCATTTACTTGATGGTCCTCACCTATTGAGCAATTTGACACCTAATAAAAACCAAGAGTTGGAAATAGTCACTAAACTAAACATTCCTTTCGGTTGTTTAGAAATTCGCTTAGAAGCAATTGCTGTGAATACAAACACTCTCCAGGAAAGCCATAAATTTACCATCCAACGTACTGTAATTCCTCCAGACTTGCCTAAAATTCAATTAGACGCAATGCTTGGCATGTAATAGAGAATTAGGGATTTGGACTAAAACGCAATCAAAAAATAGGTTTGTGTAGTGTGATTTAGGGCTGTTAATAACCACTAACCACTTTTGTTAAAAGACTTTGTGTTAAAAATATGTACAATTTTGCCTTAGGGCGGCGCAAATTGCAGTAAGCTCGTGTTGAATTGTAATGCAATTTTCTAAGAGGTTTTACTATGGCTGCATCTTTTCTGCCATCTGTGCTTGTTCCTTTAACTGGTCTTGTTTTCCCAGCCCTAACAATGGCATTTATGCTGTTGTACATGGAAAGCGATGATATCGGTTAAACGCGATTTGACCTAAGATAAGGCAGGCAGGATACCCAATTTGAATCAAAAAATCTTGGGGTATCCTGCACAATTTCCAGTTGAGGTTGCCGTCATCAAGCCAATTTATTGATGTATCTCATCCGGCGTTGCATCCCGACTCCATATAAAAATGCGAACAACTTGACTTTACTGAGATAAGATCGAGACTTACGCAAGTGTCACAATAGTACTAAAGATTTTGAAATCGGTGTGAGTATAATTCGTAATTCGTAATTCGTAATTCGTAATTCGTAATTCGTAATTAATACCCCATAAATAGAATTTAGGGGCTTCAACAAAGAATAGGAATTGTTATCCACGGATAAATCCAGGGGCTTCTGACCTTAAAA
>JBCBPQ010000321.1:0-7553 GCA_039820645.1 Cyanobacteria bacterium J06633_8
AACAGTGAACAGTTGAGGACTTTCCTAACCACTAACCACTAACAACTAACCACTAACAACTAACAACTAACCACTAACCACTAACCACTAACCACTAACAACTAACAACTAACAACTAACAACTAAAACTAAATTCACACAAAATCATTTGCAGAAAAACTTCCTTCTTCGACTCCAGTTAATACAGCTAAAGCTTCATCTTGATAGACTATGGTGGTTTCGTTGTAAGCATTACCGGAACCATAAATAATGTTAATATCCTGCAAAGTTAAATTATCGGATAGTTGGAGAGAATCTTCACCAACTGCAAAATCGGTAATAGTATCAATTCCTTCTCCTAATCCTAAAACAAAGGTGTCACTACCACCGCCGCCGGTTAAGGTGTCATCACCAGCACCACCTTGAATTACATTTACACCAGCGTTACCTATAATTACATCATCGTAGTTTGAACCAATGATATTTTCGATGTTGCTAATGGTATCTTGGGGATTATTTTGAGGAATGTTTTTTTGGAGAATTGCATCATACCAAATATCGGCAATCTTGCTATAACCTTCTACAGTGGGATGAACTCCATCCTGTAAATCATCTGCTGTTAATCCACTATATATATCAACGAAACTGACATTTTTCCCTTGGGCAGCTTTACTATCAATAATGCCTGGTAAATGTGAATTAAATGTTATAGCCTGCTGTTTTTGTGATTCCGTGCGGCTAATTGGTGGAATGGAAGCGACTAAAAGCTCAGTGTTTGGTAATTGATAGGTAATATTATCTATCAGATTATTCAGACGACTGGGTGCTTGACTGATATTATCGTCTCGAAGTATGTCGTTAGTACCAATCATTAATAGCACCATATCCGGTTGAGCATCATTCAACCAATCATATGCAGCACTGTCAATTTCACCTATTTTCCATCCACTGAATCCAGCATTATCTCTATCAAAGCCGGAGGGACCTGTTTTATGGGGGCCAACAAAGTCTATATTATAGTTACTGTTTTCAAACAATTTCCATAAATCATCGCGGTAAGCACCATTATCCCAACTTCCCCAACCTTCCGTATTAGAATCACCCAAAGGCATTATTTTAAACGGTTGCATAGAAGAATTGGTCGAATTATGGATTACTTTACCTTTATCTAAATCTGCAACAATACCAGAATTGGCTGCCTGATAAGTAATAGTATCTATTCCGTTGCTGCCATAAAACGAGTTATTATCCGTACCTCCATAAATTAAATTATCGCTATTGTTATTTATTGAAGACAGGGGGATTAACTCAAGGTAGTTGATATTGAAAACACTTCCAATCATATCCAGACGCATTTCATGACTACCTGCATCCAACGAGAAAGTTTTGGCAGACTCGACATTTTGCCAATTCCACCAGCCGCCAGTATTACCTATATTAAAATTTGTTTGTTGTCCCCCGAGAGTTGCTTTAAAACTGTGATCTCCATAGATAGCAGAAGCCATACGAGAAACTAAGCGATATTCTCCCGATGTCGGAACAGTAAAATTGTAAGTTAACCATTCACCTGAATCAATCCAACCGAGAGAATAACCATCATCCACATCCATACTAGATTGAATATCAACATCCTCAAAGCGATATTTTCCACCATAGTTACCAACAGTGGTGTCGATAGCATCCTGATAATTTTCCGCTTCAATACGAATTGAACTCATGCTTTTCCTGTTCGTTGTCTCTCTTTCTCCGGTTTTACAGCAAAATTCCGAACAAAAGCTGACTCAACTATGAAAAATCATCAGAATGGGATTGAATATAATTCTTTTGCAAAAATTAATTAATTATTAACAGTATATACAGTAATTTATTTATCATATTCACGAACAAAATCTTGTAAAAGAAGGAAGTATCAGTTGAATAACAGTGAGCAGTACCATGACAGCGAGCAAGAACTGTTAACTGTTAACTGTTAACTCCCTACCCTCGGTTGCGATTTTTTGATAACATCAGTAAACCCGACTCTTAATAAACAAATTGAGGTATGAGCAAAGGCACGTTATTTGATAAAGTTTGGGATTTACATACAGTTGGTACATTGGCTTCCGGACAAACGCAACTGTTTATTGGGCTGCATCTAATTCATGAAGTAACGAGTCCTCAAGCCTTTGCCATGCTTAGGGAACGGGGTTTAAAGGTATTATTTCCAGAACGTACTGTAGCTACAGTTGACCATATCGTACCTACTGATAATCAAGCCCGTCCTTTTGCTGATACTTTGGCGGAAGAGATGATGCAAGCGCTAGAAACAAATTGTCAAGAAAATGACATAACTTTTTACAATATTGGTACCGGTAATCAAGGAATTGTTCATGTAATTGCCCCAGAGCAAGGACTTACTCAACCGGGAATGACTATTGCTTGTGGTGATAGTCACACTTCAACTCACGGTGCTTTTGGTGCGATCGCCTTCGGTATTGGTACTTCTCAAGTGCGGGATGTATTGGCTTCCCAAACTTTGGCGCTATCTAAATTAAAAGTCCGCAAAATTGAAGTTAACGGAACTTTAAAACCGGGCGTTTATGCCAAAGATGTAGTTTTACACATTATTCGTACTCTCGGCGTGAAAGGTGGTGTCGGATATGCTTATGAATTTGCGGGTACCACCTTTGAACAAATGAGCATGGAAGAACGGATGACTGCTTGCAATATGTCCATCGAAGGCGGTGCGAGATGCGGTTACGTTAATCCCGATAAAGTTACTTACGAATACCTCAAAGGTAAAGACTTTGCCCCCAAAAGAGAAGATTGGGATAAAGCCGTTAGTTGGTGGGAATCTATCCGTAGTGATGCTGATGCAACATACGATGATGTAGTAGTATTTGATGCCGCAGATATTCCACCTACCGTTACTTGGGGAATCACTCCCGGACAAGGTCTTGGAGTTAATCAAGCTATACCAAAACCTGAAGAATTACCAGCAGATGACCGGGTTATTGCCCAAGAAGCTTATAGCTACATGGATTTAGCTCCTGGTACCCCCATCGCAGGTACAAGAATAGATGTTTGCTTTATTGGCAGTTGCACCAATGGTAGAATCAGTGACTTACGGGAAGCCGCGAAAATTGCCAAAGGAAACCATGTAGCAGAAGGAACCAAAGCTTTTGTAGTTCCCGGTTCCGAAAGAGTCAAACAACAAGCCGAAGCCGAAGGTTTAGATAAAATCTTTGAAGCAGCCGGATTTGAATGGCGAGAACCCGGATGTTCCATGTGTTTAGCAATGAACCCCGATAAATTGCAGGGAAGACAAATTAGTGCTTCTTCTTCCAACCGCAACTTTAAAGGAAGGCAAGGTTCGGCATCCGGACGTACTTTATTAATGAGTCCCGCAATGGTTGCAGCAGCAGCAATTAAAGGTACCGTTGCAGATGTACGGGAGTTTGTTAGTTGATAGTTGTTAGTGGTTAGTTGATAGTTGTTAGTGGTTAGTTGATAGTGGTTAGTTGATAGTTGTTAGTGGTTAGTTGATAGTTGTTAGGAGTTAGGAGTTAGGAATTAGGAGAGTTAAAAACAGTTTTTTTCCTTGTCTATCTCCTTGTCTCCTCTCTCCCCATGCCCCATGCCCAATAATCAATTCCCAAAATTAATATGAGTGAAGTTAAAACAGTTTCCGGAAACGGTATTCCTTTAATCGGGAATGACATTGATACAGATAGAATTATTCCAGCGCGGTTTTTGCGTTGCGTTACTTTTGATGGTTTGGGCGAACATGCTTTTGAGGATGACAGAAAAGGGCTGGAAGGAAAACATCCTTTTGACAAATCGCAGTATAAAAATGCAAGCATATTAATAGTTAACCGTAACTTTGGTTGTGGTTCTTCCAGAGAACATGCCCCTCAAGCGCTTGCTAAATGGGGAATTCAGGCTTTAGTTGGAGAAAGTTTTGCCGAAATATTTTTCGGTAATTGCGTAGCAATGGGTATTCCTTGTGTCACAACTGATGCTGATACAGTTCAACAATTGCAAAAGATATTGACAGATAATCCTCAAACGGAAATCGCGGTAGATTTACAAACTATGAAAGTACAGTGCGGTGATTTTTCTGCATCTGTAAATATGGGTGAAGGTGCGAAAAATATGTTTGTTTCCGGTACTTGGGATGCTTGCGGGCAATTGGTGAGTAATGCCCAGAAAGTTAAGGAGACGGCGGCGAAGTTGCCTTATGTGAGTTGGAGTAAATAACCCGAGGCAGAGCCTCCAAGCACTAGTTCCCTGGTTCAACCTGGGAACCAGCACATTCTCTCGTTCCCAAGCTCTGCCTGGGAACGCCTTTAAGCGAGGCTCTGCCTCGTTTCACTGAAGGCAGAATCTAGACGATTTTGACGGATTCATAGTTTTATGATATTGCGCCTTATGGTGCGTTAGATGATGTCGAAAAACTCCCTATATTAATAGATGAATTGTCGTGCATCTAACACACCCTACATTTTTTTGTTAAAAAAACAATTACTCATTATTAGTGAACATTTTTGGCGCTGTAAGCGAAGCTTTCTCGAAGAGTAGCGCAACTACGAACTAATTATTAGTGAACATTTTTGGCGCTAAAGCGCAACTACGAACTAATTATTAGTGTAGATTTTTGGCGCTGTAAGCGAAGCTTTCTCGAAGAGTAGCGCAACTACGAACTAATTATTAGTGTAGATTTTTGGCGCTAAAGCGCAACTACGAGCCTAATAAAAGATAGAGGATAGGAAACAAGCGGCAATTAATCCAGTTGCATCTGCTAATAGAGCGGCAACTAAAGCATGACGAATGCGGGTAATTCCTACGGCACCAAAATAAACTGCAAGTACATAAAAAGTTGTTTCTGTACTTCCCATCATGGTGGAAGCTACAAAAGCACTGTAAGAATCTGGGGCTTTTTCAACAACTTCACTCATGATTCCGAATGCACCTCCACCGGAAAGGGGACGTATCAAAGCCATGGGCAGTACTTCTGCTGGAAGTTTTATTAAACTAGTAATGGGATTTAGGGCGTTAGCTATAACTTCCATTGCTCCCGATGCCCGAAACATCCCAATTGCTACTAAAATCGCCACTAAAAAAGGAATTACGCTAATAGCAATATCAAATCCCTGTTTGGCTCCTTCGGTGACTGCTTCATAAACTTTAACTCCTCTTCCCACTCCATAAGTTACAATTAATAAGATAAGAGCGGGCATTAGCCAATGGGAAAGGAAATCTTGGTTGAAAAATCCTCCAAGACTACCAGCCTTGATGACTCCGTAAACCCAACTTCCAAGAAATCCCAGAATAAAAAACCAAGCAATAATTTTTGAAGTTTTTCCTGCAGGATAAAGAAGATGAGAATAATCTTGTTCTTCAAACCCTTCTGCTTCTGTTTCTGCATTTTCGGATTCTGCAATGGAATCTGATTCTAATGGTGCTTCTGCCGATTTTTTACTTCTTTTACCCAACCACAAAGCAACTGTAACACCAACAAATGTAGAACATAAAGTTGCAATTAAAGTCGGTATCCAAATCGCTGCCGGATTTTCGCTATTAGCCGCAGCCCTGACACCAATTACATTTAAAGGTAGTAAAGTTACGCTAGAAGTGTTAATTGCCAGGAATAAACACATAGCATTAGTTGCAGTACCTTTCAAGGGATTGATTTTATTAAGCTCAACCATTGCTTTAATCCCGAAAGGAGTCGCAGCATTTCCTAAACCCAACATGTTGGCAGAAATATTAAGAATTATTGCTCCCATTGCTGGATGAGTTGCTGGCACATCGGGAAACAATTTTACCATTAAAGGTTTAAGAACTTTTGCAAGAGTATACATTAAACCACCAGCTTCCAAAATACGCACTAAACCCAGCCACAGAGCCATAACTCCAATTAAACCAATAGATAAATTAACAGCAGTTTTAGCCAACTCGAAACTAGCTTCAGTAACAGCTTCCATCTTATTGGTATAAGCTGCAAAAATAACTGCAACTACAATAAAACCAACAAAAACAATATTAATTGCGCTCGGTTTTTGTGATGATGAGTTTGATTGAGCCATAATATTTTTCGAGATATCCCAAAAATAAAAGAACTAATAACCGCAAAAGCATATCCTTACAATTGCGGCAAATGCAAATGTTGGATGATACCAATTACGAGTAAATTGTTCCAAAGCCAGAAACAACAAGCCTTCGATTATTTTTTCCCTGGATTATTTCCAGTTGGTAGCACTGTCATGGTACTGTTACTGCTCTCGTAAAATACATAGCAATTCCTTTTTCATAATAAGCAGCTTCGTTAATAAATACGGGATATACTATCTCGTCTCCTTGATAAAAAATTTCTTCGCCGTCAAAAGTAACAAACATCGGATTACCAGGATGCAACGGTTGGTAATCTTGAAACTGCAATTGGGGATGAATCATAGCTTTTATTTCTTCTTGCTCATTCCGGGGGAAATCAACTGTTCCGATTGCGGAATAGTAAGTAAAACTGGGGGGCACAGCTAAGGATTGTCCTTTTTTCTCAGCTTCAATAAAATCCAAAATAGCGTAAATTAATTTCTCCGTTTCCTGGAATAATTTCGCGTCTAATATACCATTTGCAACTGCTCCCACCTCAATAGTGATACCTAATTCTGCTAAACTTCTTACATGAGATGAATTTTTTGGCAGCGTATATAGTAATATTTTTACTTTTGAATTAATTTTCGTTAAATATGCAGCTAACTGTAGTAAATCAGGATTGCTATCGCACAAAATTATGGTTAATCCCATATTGGCAGTTGTGCTGTGTAAATCAATGATTAAATCGATTTTTTCTTGTTCAATTTGTCGAGCAATTTTTTTAGCTAATAATTGCTCGTGATTGTTTAATTTGGGGTTTTCTAAATCTTCGCGCTTGAAAGTTCGATTTAAATCTGTATCAATATACCTTCTACCCATGGCAATTGCTTTCTCGTTGGCAATTAAACTAATAGTTTCAACTCCATCACGTTGAATCATTTGGGGGGATTGCTGAAATTTCTTAACTAAAAAGACTCCTGTAAGCTCCCCACCGTGAGTTCCACCAATTAAAGCAACTCGTTTAATAGACGCAACCATAAATTATTCCTACCTATAATATTTGCTAGTGTAAAGAAAATTGCATTATCGCGTCTAGTGTCTGGAAATAATTCTAGTTACATAAGTTTATAAGAGGCAGAGCCTCTAGATATGCATTACAAGGCAGAGCCTTGTAACGAGAAAGTGGTGAAGCTGGTTCCCAGTCTCTGGCTGGAAATCCACAACTCAAGGCTCTGCCTTTTATTGTTAGAAAAACCAGAGCTTTGTAACAAGAAGTAAGCCAGAAATAATATATCAAATGCATAAAGCTAATTCTTGTTTCCCTATGAATTAATAATGAAAAAAACAAGAATTTTCACCAAGGAAATAAGAGCAATGAATACATCATTAAAACCAATTAATTCTCAATCGGGTAGAGTAGAATATATCTTCTGCTCAATCGGGATTAATAATGGCTGCTTATTTAATTCCAGTTGCACTTGGTACTCCAATATTTGGGG
>JBCBPQ010000322.1:0-7494 GCA_039820645.1 Cyanobacteria bacterium J06633_8
ATCACCCAGTAATCCAAGATATTTACAATAAATGTCGTAATAATATTTATGTTTTGAAATTAGCGTTAGGCGTTGATTTTTCTCAGGTGAATAAACCGATTGAATGTACCCAAAGGCTTTTAAATTTAATAGGTCACAAAATGCCTTGTTTGGGTAGATTTGGCAGTCGGAGGAACCGCGTAAGGAAATATGGTTCCCCCCATGCTGGAGTTGTGCGAGATGAGAAAACCAAAAAAATCATTTTGGATAACACTCAAGCGGTACCGCTACCAGATGGTAGGGAGGAAGTTTTCTTAAACTGGATTGAACGCGACACCAAAGCCGAACAGAAAGCACTTGAACAGAAGCAGAAGTTATCCGAGCAAAAAGCAGCTGCCCAAATACAGGATGAATGGTTACAGCAAGATAACTTACAACACATTGCTGATATTTTGCAATCCTGCGATTCTTCCCAGATGGTAAGCGATTTGAGAAGCATCTACCCCGACTACGCACTTAAAGCAGCTGTAAAATTATTACCTGCGAATGTACGAGCAATAATAGCGGGTTGGGTTAAGCAACAGAATCAAACTCAAGTAGCTGCAACCGCTTGCTAAAACTACTTTTAACAGGAAACTATTCCGTAGTAAAATAATTTTGTTTTCTGGTAACTATTGTTGAACCGGACAAACACCGATGTCATAGCGGTTTTCTATGCAGGGTGAATGCTTCGCGCCCTTACGACGACATAAGTTGCAGGACTTACAAACCTGACGTTGCAGGTATCCGTAAACCTGATAGAAGTTTAAACGCCTCCTAATGCTTACAGGATGGAAACTTGAGTCCGTAACTGTCCGGACGAAAGGGGATTACAATACCTCGAACGAGCAGATATCCCAAGGAGATTAGAAGAAACGGTAAGCTTTGATATCAATTAAATAGTCTTGGCTTTGGTGTCCTAATAGTGTTGTAAAAACACATTGCTAGCCGGCACTATCTTTTAGTGTCCTTAAAAGCTTTGTAAAAACACAAGACAGGTACGCCATATTATTGTATTTATTTTTTTAAATATACGTCGTGTCCACCACTCGCCGTAGCTATATGGGGATAACCTGTGTCCACCTTCTGAACTATCTATATATATACAGGGGGTGGACACCATCAACTTTTTTTGATATGTCGTGTCCACCACTCGCCGTAGCTATATGGGGATAACCTGTGTCCACCGTCGGTACTATCTATTTATTTACAAGGGGTGGACACCATCAACTTTTCTTGATATATCGTGTCGATTATTACTGATTAATGATTTTTCTAGCTATATCTAGTTCGTCACCTAAATCAATCGCAATATCCTTTCAGCATATCAATATCTTCGACCTCATCCATTTCCGGGCAAAACCTAGACGTGTAGTGGTGTCGCTGACGGTGAACACCGACGGTGGGACAATTTATTTTTTGGATCTTCCTTAGCATCCTTGTAAGAATAACTTGAACAAGTCTTTTTTTAGATATCTGTTGGGGCAAGAAGATTACTCGTTTGGTTATGAAGACTTGTTCAAGTTATTTATACATAACCCCTTAGTCGTTGTTCAACGCCGAATTGATTGTAAATTTTCAAATTGTGTAGTAGACATACCTTAGATTTGAGGGCAAAACATGGGCATGAAGTCATACCTTGTCCCTAGGCTTATGAAGGTTGTAATAATGAAGGTAGTTTGAGTTCGATAGTGGGTTATTAGTGGGTAAAAATGGGTTATTAGTGGGTAAAAGTGGGTGCTTAAATTATAGAAAAAAATATTTTTTCTAATATTTAGTGGGTGAAAATGGGTTATTAGCGGGTAAAAATGGGTTATTAGTGGGTAAAAATGGGTTTAATTTAAGATGTATAAAAATAGTCTTAAAAGCAATTGTTTTACATAGATGGATGCCTAAGTCAGGGGGTGACTTCCTGGTGTTGCATCCAGTTAAGGAGATCGAAAAATCTCCCCATCTTCCCCAACTTTTGAAACTAACAATAGATTTAAAAATCTTTCGGCTGTATTATGAAGAGTTATTACGGTTTTGCGTTAAAGCAAACGAAGTATGCATTAAAATACCTATCCTGTTGACTTAGGCAAATAACCAGTTACACGCATATGCTAACTAGATATATATGCAGACATAACCAGTTACCCTATGCAAAATTGAGTTTTGATTCCCGACGGAGGAGGGCGGAGGCTGTAAGCTTTACGCCCGTATGGTTATACGGACAATCATCACTAGTTCTTCTTGTTTTTGGTATTTCTTCCATCAATCGTTCCCTCCTGGAAAAAATATTGAATTGAACTCAACTAAACAATTTAATTAGTTTTCTGACCTAAGTAAGAAAAGTATTTTAAGAAACTATTTTTCTATACGTATAATTACACCCACTCTAAACCCATTGAGAACCCATATAACACCCACTAAAATCAGAAAAAGCACTTTTTTAAATAAAAATAACACCCATGTCACACCCTTCTGAAACCCACTCAATACCCACCGTCATAGCGCATGTTACAACAAAAATTCAAGCTTCTCATAGCCTTGGACAAGGTATGGCTTTATCCGGATATATTGTAGTTAAAAAAATCTTTTTGATGCTACATTCTGATTAGGAAGTCAATTGGCGTAAAAATTCTACATCTGTGATGGGGAATAATATTACCAGTTTTTTGTGGCTACTTATGAATCAACCTGCTGTACCTAGTCAAGTTGTAAATACATTCCATCATCTTGTAAGAGAACTAGAACCCTTCGTAAAAGTAGATGACCTAAAAATTGCTTTTGATAGTAAATTTAATGTTTATATTTTAGGGGATGATTTTCAAGAGCAACTCAATTCAAATTTTCAGTTACATAGAGTAGTTCGAGAAGATATCCGAATGCTGATTGCTAAACATCGTTCTCAGCCTTTATCTAACCAGGATTAAGCTGTAACCATATTATTCTCGTCAAATATCGCCACACGCCATGATATTATTTGGCGGTGTTTGGCGGGATTGATTTATGAACAAGAAACAAGCAGCAGAATATCTAGGTGTAAGCGTTCGCGCTTTAGAGCGTTATGTGCAACAAATTTCATTTTATGCGCGACAAATCGCTGCAAGTCTTGAAATTCGGTAGAAATTATTTCACGTTATGCGCGACAAATTTCACGTTATGCGCGAACCCACACCCAAATTAATTACTAAATATAAATAACAAATTTATTGCTCTTACTTAAATTAAAGTAAGAGTTTTTAGTATTTACTACTTAATACTTAATACTTAATACTTAATATCAAAATAAAACTTTAATCTTTATAGGTAAAAACTATTTATGTTCAATAAAATATTGCTACTATCCGAAATATTTTGTAGAGATTTTGTAGGAATTAATAGTTGATATATTTCGTATTCTGAATCGAAGTTTGGGCAACAAATAATTCTGCGTACCCGTAAATAAACTTAATGAGGATGAAGATGAATTATTCTTTTGTTCGTCGTGTTACCTCGTCTATTGTCGCTTCGTTGTTTACTTTAAGTTTTACGATTGGTAGTTTTAATCAGAATGCTAATGGTCAAGATAATTTAGATAATCAGATATGCCTTCAAAAAAATTCTGAAACGCAAAAATGTTGTCCTTCTGATTCTATAACAGGTAAACTACGAATTACTGTAGCAGATTTTAATATTTCTGTTAGTAGTTTAAACGGTAAAACAATACAATATTCTACAGATGAAATTAAGAGAATCGCTGACATAATAGCAGGTAAATTATCACAAAATAGTAATTTTAAAGTTATTGACAGAATGCATACAAAAGATAGCATTTTGTGTCCAGAAGCTATCGTTATATCTACTATTACACGATTTGATATTGATAGTAAAGAATCTACAAGAAGTTTTTTAGGTTTTGGTAAAGGAAAAACTAAAAAGAGTGCATATGTCGAATTTAACATTAGAATAATTAATAATAATACAAAGGAAATAATTTATTCTTTTACGGACAGTGCTACTATTTCTAGTACCAGTGATAGTAATGTGACAATACCTAACATAACTCTAGATATTAGTAATGATAATACTTCCACAATTGATAACAATAACTCTAGTAACTCAAATACTTTTACTAGCGATATTAATGATAAGCAAACAACGAAATTTATATTAAGAATAAACAGTGGTAAAGCGATGAAAATAAAAGAAGATAAATTAACTAATGAAGGAAGTCTGATGACTTTAGCTGCAAAAGAAGTTATCAATAAAATTACAAGTAACATAAATGATAACTCTCAACAAATTATATCTTCATTAAGACCGTTTGGTAGTTTAAATAGTCTTGTAATTGATAGTTATGGAGACAAAAAATTTTTTGTTCTAAATCATGGTATTTTACATGGATACAAAAAAGGTATGAAACTAAAAATTAAGCGAATTAACCGTATACTTAAAGACCCTCAAACCAAAGAAATTATTCGCGTATTGACGGAAGATATTGCAACTGTAACACTTACTGATGTAAATCATAAATCTAGTATTGCTACGATTACAGATATTGACAATAAATTTATTGTTTTTGGCGATAGTTTTTTAACGGACGATATAAAAAAAGAAAAAATTATTGCGATACCAATAAAGTAACCAGTTTGCCTCACACACTCCGCACTAGCAAAACCAAAGATAACCCCCCACTTCATCCTTGGTAGTGGGGTTTGTTTGCTGTGTAGGCTCCATTTCCCGGCAACTAAAAATTGATACGACCGCGCCAAAAATAGTTATCCAAGCAAATTTAATTGATGAATAAGCCTTATATTTTTCAAATCGGGCTGATAAATTTTATTTTTATACTTTAATTAAAAGATATTTAAATAATTTTTATCATTCTAAAAAGGTTTTGAACTGTACAAAATATTATCTATATACAGCACTACATTACATAATTAGTATATGAGACGTAAACTATGTTGAAAAAATTTGTAGCAGTTGTATTAATTATTCTTGCAACTTTAAGCATCTCGACACCTGTTTTTGCAGAAGAACAACAACCTGTAAAACAAGAATTAATAAAACCGTTTTATGACGTTTATTATACCTGTACTACTGATAAAATAAATGGTTATGTTAATTTCCGAGCAAAACCAATTATAGACGAAAAAAATGTAATAGATAAATTATATGATGGAACAATAGTACAATTCAAAGATGATGCATTTGATAATTGGGTGGTAGTTGAACACAGAGGAAAACGAGGTTATATCGATAAAAGATATCTTTGTGGACTTGATATTTGTTATTATCAATAATAAACCATTAAGAAAAAGATACGACAAATATATTGTATAAAGTACTCTTACTAGTTAACTAATAAATAGACATAAAAGACCGTCCTTGCTCCGTCTAAAGCAAGGATTTTTATATTACAAGATTATTTAAATTTAATAAAAAGTATTTTATTTATTAACTTTAATTAAGAGATATTTAAAGTATTTTTATAATTCAAAAAAGGTTTTGAACTATACAAAATATTATCTATATGCAGCACTAAATTACACAGATAGTATAAAAGATATAAACTATGTGGAAAAAAATTGTAGCAGTTGTATTAATTATTCTTGCAACTTTAAGCATCTCGACACCTGTTTTTGCAGAAGAACAAGACACTATAAGAGCAACAGCTTTCGCTCCAGTTGGTACATATATGGATGATACATGGGCTGTTGAATTACGAGATTGTTATACTGCTGAAAATTGTGAATACATCGGATACAACAGAAGAACAAACGATGCAATTACGTTAAACAAACCCACACTTAAAACATACGATGGATTTAAAGTGTATGATTTTACTAAAAATAACTACAAATATTTGACAATGTGGAGCGCTGGATACCCAGAAACTTTATACATAGTTATCATTAACCCAAAAAGAGATATCGTAAGAGTTTTAGAGTTATCCCTTACTGATTACTAATCCCCCAACATTTCCCGGCACTTCCCAACTCATTATTCAATCTCTCTAATAATTTCCGACCATACCCTATTCCCTTTATATTCCACCTTGCCCCACGCCATGCCCGGTAGTGGTGTTTGCTATGTACGCTCCAATTCTCCGCACCATTAAATTGACACAGAGACGCACTGAAATTATCAAACAACGCAACAATAGGAGTCACAGCCAACGTCCTACTAGCGACGCTATAAGGCATCTCTAAAGCACGTTAATCAAAAGTACGCCTATTTCTCATATGCTACTACTAAGCCTTTAATGGCTATTCTGCTTGAATGCTACTGAGTATCTATAGCTACGTGGTTCGTTTTTTCCCAAGGGGGAGGGTATATTCTATAGGAAGTTAGGTACCACAATGGCTGAAAAGCTCGCTGATAGGTAATTACAGCCAATCGGAAAAAGTACCACTGGTTTGTACTAGTAAAAGTGGTACCTTTTCCGCGAGCTACTACTGTGCAAAGGTTTAAGAGTAGTACACTTAAAACCCAGATGTACGGAGATAATGAGCGGGGAATAGGGAATTAGGGATAGGGAATTAGGGATAGGGAATTGGGAATACGGAGATGGGGAGATGGGGAGTAGGGCAAAATTGCGGTAGATTCGATGATAAGTTTAACTTAAGTTAATAGCGGCGATCGCGAAAGTTTTACTTATGAATCATGTACGGGGGTAAAATCGAGTTTTGAAACTAATTCGATAGTATCGAATAACTGAACCGGGTAAATTACGATTGATAAACATCCTGTATACTTCTCCAAACTATCAATGATAAAAATAGCTAATCAGTCACGGGTAATTACAGTAGACAATATTGCATATTTATCATTGATAAACGCAAACATCTTATCAAGAGTAACAAATGGGGTTATCGCACTGGTAATACGCCCCAGCATAGATGGAGGGTATTATCATGGATATAAGATGCAGACATCAACGCATGTGTGTCCAGTAAAATGTAAGTTGGATGTATAGGTTAAATATCCCATTAGAAACGATTTAATGCAGCTTCAGTTAGCTTAAAATCATAAAAATAATTAAAATTTTAAATTAATATATCAGAGGGTATTGACAGCACTTTAACCCATAATGTTAAATAAGCGATATCGCAAGGTGGAGCGAAGCGACACCATCACGCTCCCGCAGGGAGCCAGTTTCGTCCGACTCCAGTATATCCTTGATACTTACTGTGAGATATCAGGGGTAAATTGTGATATCGCAGAAGGTGGAGCGGAGCGACACCATCACGCTCCCGCAGGGAGCCAGTCTCGTCCGACTCCAGTATATCCTTGATACTTGCTGTGAGATATCAGGGGTAAATTGTGATATCGCAGAAGGTGGAGCGGAGCGACACTATCACGCTCCCGCAGGGGGAGACCGCAAAAAAAGGTACCAGCCGTATTTTGGGATTATTCGTTGTGTGGCGGGGATTTGGGTTATGACGGCTGGTACCTTTTTTCAGGACAAGTGCTTAGGGAGCCAGTCTCGTCCTGCTCCGACATATC
>JBCBPQ010000323.1:0-7484 GCA_039820645.1 Cyanobacteria bacterium J06633_8
AGCGCTGCGTCTCGGATTTCTACAAACCGTCCCAACTCTTCTTCGGCTTTTTCTTTCTCTCGTTGCTGTAGCGCTTCGGCAATTTTTTGTTCAACTTCAGCAGGTGTAAATGTATGCTTTGGAGAAGTTGTTTTTATAGCTGCTTTTTGGGATTCTGGCTGAATTTGATGGGGTTTGAATAACTGTTTAGACTCCATTCCTTGAGTAACTACGTGGTCAAGCAACACCCAGAAATCACCCTTCCACTCGGACATAATGATTCCAGCAGAACCAGTCCAACCTCTGTCACATTTTGTGACTATGATTCGCGTTCCGGGAGCTAAGAGTGGGGGAGTCGGGGAAGTCCGAGTGAGGGATTGTTCCTTCCCTCCCTGTCTCACTCTCTCCCTCTCTCCCTCCTCCTTAATTTCTGCTGCTGTTATATGAGGCGATCGCACTAATTCCTTTACTAAATCGTGGCTGACTTTGGTTAGTTGACGTAGCGCTGATACGCTCCATTTTTGGACGTTTGCACTTACTAAACGTTGCAACCGCTTCGGCAGCTTTGAAAACCAATTGTAAATTTCTATGGCAGCTTTAGCTATATATCGAGATGCTCCGAAGTCATCGGATGCTAGCCAATTGTCAAATACTTTTTTACCTTTTGGGCAATGGGAAATGCAGTCTTGATAAATCGAGTTTAACGTTTGTCCGTTTTTTAGTAAGCCGTCGAAGGTTTGACGGACGAAGCCGATAAATTGATTGAGCGTGGTTTTCGCTTGGCTTTGCAGTTCGGGGTTCTCGAATTGAGAATAATCAAAGCTTGTGGCGAATACAAATGGTGGGTAGATGTTCTGGGTATTGTCGCCTGAAGCTATCTTGTGCATAATAAAAATATCCCTTGACTTTAATTGGGAAACCATACCCTCCGAACTGATTGGTAGTCTATGCGGGGGGTTTTGGCTTTTAAATTATTTCTTTTACTAAGATATAACACATGTTGATGTCATTTTTACTCAATAAAAGAGTAAATTGATGTAAAGTTGTATTTTTTTGATATGAGGAAGTATGATTTAGGGTATGAGCAAACGTATCCAAGTTACACTTCCCGACAGGCTTGCAGAAGATTTGGAAAAGTGGGCGACCTATGATGGACGACCATTATCAAATCTTGCTGCTTATCTTTTAGAACGTGCTGTAGCAGAGGCAAAAAAAGAAGATGCACAATGGACTAAAGTAAATCAAGGAGGAAAATAGGTAATACTTCAATCTAATCCTTTTATCAAAATTTTGCTATTTATGTATTTATTGTATTGACATGAAGCACATAAGTCAATACATAATCTTAGTAGAGTTGTAAACATAATTTGAATATAGTTAAGCTAGAGATAGGTAATTATTGAAGGATATGGCTAAAAGAACCTTTATATCCGTTGAAACAACACAGGAAGTAAAAGAAGCTTTGAAGCGTAAAGCTAGCATGGAGGGAAAAACTGTTACCGATGTTATTTCAAACATGGTCAACGAATATCTAAATACGCCAAATTTGGTAACTCAAGAAACTAATGTGATTAGCTTGCAGCAGAAAATTGATGAGATGCAACAAACTCTTGAAAAGCATTCGCAAATTATTAATCAGTACCAGCAATGCTTGGGGGAATTATCAGCCTGAGAGAGGAAAACGAAGCTCTCAGGCGAACTCATCAAAAGTTATTGAAACTTCTCAAAGAAAAGCCCACTGATAATTCAGTGGGTTAAATTTTTTCAGGCTTATCTGTATTGAATGAATCAATACAATGAATACAGGAAGCTGCGGTCAACATTTTTTTAGCTGACAAAAAATTACCTATATTTAAGACTTTTTCTCGCTATTTCTACTACCGAACGGAAACTGTTGACCTTCGGTAAAATTGGAGCAGTTTGTCGTAATAGACCCAGAACGAATGAGATTTCACGCTTCAAAATCGATGGCTTGTAAAAAAAATACAGGTATATGCGTCATTGTTTATCGTGATTTGTAAATGCTACCCCGAGAGGATAATCTATATTAGAATGACACGCTACTCCGAAAAAACTCGCTCCAGATGTAGATAAAAAAATGCTATGGCTCAATATAAAATATATCTTGATGTTTGTTGTTTAAATCGTCCTTTTGATGACCAAACACAGCCACGAATTCGTTTAGAAAGTGAAGCAGTTATGACAATAATTAATCAATGTCAATCTGGAGATTGGAAAATGATTAATAGCAGTGCAATAATTGCTGAACTGAACCAAACACCGAATATAGAAAGATTACAAAATATCAAAAAACTATTAGCAGTTGCTAAAATTAAAGTTGAAACTAGTTCATTTATTGAAGAGCGAGCGGCTGAATTTCAAGAAATGGGGTTCTCTAGCTATGATGCTACTCACATCGCTAGTGCCCAAAGAAGTCAAGCAGACGTATTTTTGACAACAGATGACAGATTACTTAAGAAAGCTCGCAAAAATTCTCAATCAATTACCGTAAGTATTAACAATCCCGTGCAATGGCTGGCAGAAATTACACAAATGGAAGATAGAAACGATGATTAGAACACAACAAGAAATTATTATACAAGGTTATAAAGCTTTAGTAGATTCCTTGGGAGTTGTTGATGCAATTAAATTTATTCAGTATTATAGCCCCGGCAAAGGTGATTACACTAAAGAGCGTCATCAATGGCTTGATAATAAATCTTTAGATGATGTATTTACAGAAATCAAAACATTACAAGACGGTGATACGAATGAATACGAACAAATAATTGAATAAACATATCATGAGTTTCATTTCACTAGTTTCAACAATTTAGTTCGTAGGGTATGTGACGGCTACGAAAAATCTTAATCTTGCCGTCACGCCCCATTTTTATATCCCGAATTATAAAAAAAATCAAACTAATTAAATCAACCATTACCCGATGATTGAGAATCAATAAATTGTTGAAAATCTTCCTACAGAATTAACGCTAATTGCTTCCACAATCAAACTTTATATTCAGTAATTACATATTCCAAGTTTCATCATAATTAGCGCTGATTTCGGTCATCTAAATCTTGAGTTGCTTCTTGTGCTAAGACGTATTGCATCACCGCTCCGTTAAACCTACCCAAAACTTCCCAAATCTAGACATAGCTAAGCCAGCGCGTTGCGGGGGTTCCCCCCGTTTCCGTCCCGTCGAACTGGCGAACCCGAAGGGTCATTTATATCTTCATAACCCATGATTAAACCATATATTCTTTGTGCAATTAGGCTATTAATTGGATGCAAAACTTTGTTCAGCTTTCGGTAATCTTTAAAACACGCCGCTAGTCGTAAAGCTTCTTAAGCAAAAGCCCGCTGATGATTCAGTGGGTTAAATTTTTCAGTTAATTGTGTATCGATTTAGTGTAGATAATCGATACAGCTAAACAGCAACGTCTCTATTCTGGAGTTGCTAAAAATACTTATATGCTAAATCCTCTATTGATTTTTATTGTTTAAGGATAAAGTCTTAGATACTATTGCATCCACTGAATAAATTCAAGTTTTAAACTATGACATCACTCTAACTTTTCTAAGTGTTCAAGCGACACGTTGAGCAGGAGGCTATGGCAATACTGCTCGGATAAGGTTTTAATGTTTTACAATACCTTTGCCAAAAAAAGAGTATGAAGAGAGAGGGCGTTCTGTAGTAGAGTTATATTCTTCCACAAAAACAACTCAAAAGCTACAGACAGCCCATGTTTGACATACTAGCACTGTTACAATGCCTCCTACCACAAATAAAAGTGACAACAATGCGTCAGCTAAACCAAATCATCATAGCCATGTTAGCTATGAGTGGTAGGGTTACTATGCTCGGAATCTCCCGTTGGGCAAGTGTTGGGGGTAGTTATAGGACGGTGATAAGATTCTTTCATACAGTCATACCTTGGGCGACAGTATTTTGGGTATTTTTTCGTCATCATTTATTTTGTCCAAATGATGTTTATTTGTTGGCAGGAGATGAGGTTGTAATAACCAAAGCTGGCAAAGAAACCTATGGATTAGATAAGTTTTTTTCAAGCCTATTAAACAAACCTATATCAGGACTATCCTTCTTTGCTTTATCATTAGTAAGTGTTGAACAAAGACGCTCTTTTCCTATCAGTATAGAGCAGAGAAAAAAGAGCGATGTAGAAAAAACTAATGCAACATCAAGCTCAATAATAAAACCGAAACAAAAACGTGGACGTGGGAGACCAAAAGGAAGTAAGAATAAAAATAAAGCTGAGGTGGTTTTAACATCTGAATTACTGCTAATTAAGAAGATGATTAATGAATTATTCAAGTTAATTGCTAACTTAATTCCCATCACATACGTAGTGCTAGATGGTCACTTTGGCAACAATAATGCTTTACAGATGGCTCGGCAGGTTAACTTGCACATAATTTCTAAGTTACGCCATGATGCAGCACTATATATACCTTACATAAATCCTGACCCCAATCGCCGTTCTCGTCGTAAATACGGTAATAGGTTTGACTGGCGTGATATTCCCGCGTGCTATTTACGTAAAGTCTGGCGGAAGAATACTCTTCCGCCGAGCTTTACGTAAAAGTAGTATTGAAGAGGAGATTCAAACCGATATTTATCAAGCTCAACTACTCCACAAAGAATTTGCCCAGCCCTTGAATGTAGTTGTTTTGGTTAAAACCAATATTAAGACGAATGTTCGTAGCCATGTGATTCTATTTTCTAGCGACTTATATTTGTCCTATGAAAAGATAGTTGATTACTATAAACTGCGTTTTCAAATCGAATTTAATTTTCGAGATGCAAAGCAATTTTGGGGATTAGAAGATTTTATGAATTTGGGTCAAACATCTGTTACTAATGCTGCGAATCTTTCTTTTTTTATGGTTAATTTATCTCACTATCTTCTAGCTCGCTTTCGTAAAGATAACCCTGCTGCTGGAATTGTGGATCTTAAAGCTTACTATCGCGGTTTTCGATACGTTAGTGAAATGCTAAAAATGCTTCCTAACAAGCCTGACCGTATTTTATTGGCAAAGATTTTTGCCAAGCTCACCTCTTTAGGTCGTATTCACAAGGCTTCTACAGTTGTTTAGCCCTCACAAATTGGCAAAGGTATTGTGTTTTATAT
Organism: Cyanobacteria bacterium J06633_8; assembly: GCA_039820645.1. Classification (GTDB taxonomy): domain Bacteria; phylum Cyanobacteriota; class Cyanobacteriia; order Cyanobacteriales; family Nostocaceae; genus Rivularia. The sequence goes on from JBCBPQ010000323.1 coordinate 5,134, forward strand.
ATTTAATTTTTTATAATTTTAATCTAGTTTCTTCCTACTGACTGATTTGAAAGAGCAGGGGGAGCAGGGGAAGCAAGGGAGGCAGGGGGTAGGCTGTTGACTTTGATGTAATTTGACCGTTTTTAGTTCATACAATTTTTGGTTCAGTACAAAACCTTTGAAACATAAGTGAAGTAAAGCTTTCAGCTTAAAATAATTGACACATTATTTGTGTGAGATTTTACCCCTAAAAAGGTACAGAATCAACAGCCTAGGCAGGGGGAGAAGCACTTTCATACATGGTGATGAAAATTTTTTTCATTGGGACTGCCTACTGCCTAAAAACGACTATTTTAATAGCCCCCCTTGTACTGAAGAACCATAGTTATTTCAAATTAGAGCTTACAAAACTAGTGTGTGCCAGTTGTGTAAGCCCTGATATATTTACTGAGTTTTAGAAGAATCGTTATCTGCACACTCTTCAAAACCACCAGCCATAACAATGAAATCATCAAAGTCATTGTCTGATTTATTTATTCTGGGAATTTGAGAGTTGCTGTCATCCCAACGAATAATAACACCACCATTACCTAAAGAAGAGAAATCACCTACAAACTTTGCTTGTCTGTTACCAGCAGGATTTTTTGTATCGTTAGAGTATAAAATACCCGCATTTCTTCCTCGGAATTGCGACTTCAAATAAAAGCTGTATCTATTCCCTTTTTTAAAGGTAAATTCTGCGGTTCCGGGTAACGGTACTGCATTTCCTAAAGTTCCTAAAAAATCCTTAACATTATCTGTTTGACCATCAGACGGTCTATTTAAAGTCTGCTCATATTCAGACATTGTTAAATCAGAAGGTTTTACTTCCCCAATCAAGTCTATTTCTTCTCCAGTTGTTTCATTTCTAACACCAAAGACAGATTGGTAAGCACCATGAGAGCGGATAAATTTAAACTGAACGATTGCATCTGTTTTAAAGACAATACCGTTATTGTCGAAGAATTCTTTGTCTTCTGTTGTCTGACTTGTAACTGGGGCTGGTGTTTGTGCTTCAAATTCCACTGTTTGGGCTTGCGCTGCTGATGAGAAAGTACTGAGAATTCCTCCTGCAAGAACTCCGAGAAAAATATTTAAACTGTTACGATTATGCTTGGGTATTTGTCGCATGATGACTCCTCACAAAACTAAATTTGACTTTACTCACGAAGCGAAAATCTACCACAGACGATTATTTATTAAAGCTTCTGCTTTCTTTTCTAATTCTCTTAAGTCTTGAAGATACTTCAATTTAAGCTCTTCTGGATTACATGATTTAGGAGCAGGGCAACTTCGATTAGGAGTGAATTTTAAAGTGAACCTACGAGGTTTCAACATTGAATCCTGAGGTTTACCAATTCCAAACCGACGTAGATTACAACTGGGACATGTGGGTTGCGGTGGAATCTCAGGTCCGGTAATTTCATTCCACATTGGTGATTCGCTGAATACATTAAACCCACCAATATCGGATAAGTTTCCGCCACCAATATCAGATAAATTACTGCCACTAGTATCAGAACCCGTACCACCAGCAACTTGAGCGGATACTGAATCTACAAGTACTCCTGGCAAAAGCAAACTACTTAATATAATTCCAAAAAACGTACTTTTACGCATGATTTTTACTCCTTCTTAAGTGCTGAAGATTTAACCTAGAACCTGAATCCCAAGCCAGCCCCTAATATAAACCTGGCTCTATCGCTGGCTCCCGGACCAGGACCTGTAATGTCTCGCACTGCGGGAGTAATAACCAGAGGAATATTCTTAAATGGTGCGATAGAAGCTCCTAGAGCTAAATCTTGTCCAGTCCATTCGGCTATTAAACTAGCTCTGGGATGTACGCGAACGGCTACATTACCAAAAACATTGAAGTTATCTTCGTCATTTAAGATTGAATCTTCAGTGCGGAACTGTCCGTTACCAACTCCAGCGCTTACAGCAACGCGACTGAAAGGTTTATTGATATTATCTCTGGTGCGGAAAATTTTGGTTCCGACTGCATACAAAGAATTTTCAAAGTCATTAACACCGCTTATGCTGGAATCTTTGTAGTCACCAACATTCAAAAAGCCATTCATTCCTACAGCAGCAGCCCAACCTCCTTTAAACTGTCGATGCACTTTGACGTTAAAGCCACCACTACCGAAGTCACGACTACCACCAAAGCTAGCAGCAGTATAGGAAAGTACTACACCAACTGATTTTTTGGCATTTCCTAAACCAACACCAAAACCAATTGCACCATCATCTGCATCCGCAAATCTGACTCGGGATTGATAGCTTGTTGTTACAAAAGCCGTATTGCGATCGCTACCGTAACCCACAGGTAT
>JBCBPQ010000324.1:0-7457 GCA_039820645.1 Cyanobacteria bacterium J06633_8
AACTTAAAGGATAATTATCTCCTTGAATGATTTGCAAGAAACCCGGTTTATCGTCGAGGTGCAAGATATGAAGTAAGTAGGTTGGCATTGAAAATAGTAATTGGGATAAGGCAATAGGCAATAGGCTGTCTTGCAATAGGAACAAGGGTTTGAGGGTAATTTACATTCTGTAATGTAGCTTGGTTTATTTGTGCCGACTTACTTAAGTAAAATTAAATAATTAACCATCCTTAGTTAACAACAACAGTAAAATTATCCACAACCTTCTTATTTGGCTTCCAGTACATACCACCAAATAACCTGACACCGATATATCCAAAGAATCTACGGCGCTTACTCACACCTGCTTCATCCATCATTATTCTAAATAATTCGTCAGCTTCTTTTCTAGAATACAAAACTCCTTGAGTTTCGATATTTCCTAATATTGGTTTTTGCTTAAAATACATTTTTTTCCCACCTTTACTCATGTACATAAAATCATGAATTAATGGTGCTTCAAGGGAAAGCTCGTGTGTTCCACAAATTATCCATAAAAATCTGGGAATTGAAGATAAATCAAAGCTGAAACCTTTACGCAAGATAATTTTGGTTCCTTTAATTTTATCCTCATAGCAGTAATCTTCTTCTAAAGTCCATGTATCTTCCTGGGGAATGTAAGAAACTTTTGCTTTGGGAAATTTTGATATTGACTCTTGATTACAAACCATTTTCAGTTTATCCCCTTTTTTAAATTGGCAGCACGTTGTTTTTCTATCTAATTCTCCAATCTGAAAATCTTATTTACGAATTTATCGCTAATATTTGTACCACAATCATAGTTGTCATATCGGAATTTACATGCAATCCTTCTCTGAAGGTAAATATAATTAGACCAGTTAGAAAATTGTCACCCTCTTAACTACTTAGACAAAATTAATTGTATATAGCATTCCTAAATCATTTGTGAGATTTGAGAAACCCGGTTTTTCCCAAAAACCGGGTTTGTGACACCTAGAGATAGCCATGTTTATATTGTCTAAAAACCATATTTAGTAGATTTTTGCATAATTCCAGGCAATAACTGCCCATAAGAGTCATAGAGATAAAAAAGCAGAGCAATATACATATGCTTTCAAAATATATTCCCGGAGAATTATAGTAATGACTTCTACTTCTAATGGAGAATCGGCAAAAAATGATATAGAAAAGGAAACTATTTTTGAATTCATAGAAATAAATGGAACAGGTAATATAGACACTATCGGCGAAGGTGAAAGTGTTGAAGCAAGCTTTGACGTGTCAGATGCTCAATTACTTGACTCGGAGGCTGATGAAACAGAACTAACGAAGACTTCTTCTTTCGAGGTAACTACTCAGTTAGATAACGAAACTTTTATCACATTTACTCTGGAGGTAGAATATGAGTTGGAAGATGATAATAGTTCCGAATTCAGCATTGACAATTTGTTGGAAGATTCATCATTTATCGATGAATTAACCGTTACAGATTCCAAAATCGCAACAGACACCGACATTAGTTAGGTGTGCAGAAATCAAAAACTATAACAGCATTATCGGTAACAGCCAAAATACAAAGAGACGTTACTCGCGGCAACGTCTCTAGGTTACTAATTACAGTTGAAAAAATCTATTAATTAATATATCCCTTTCACCCATTCCCATTCCCTAGTTAAACCTTCCCTTAAACTAACTTGGGGTTGATAACCCAAAATCCGCTTTGCTTTACTCACATCCGCAGCAGTATGACGAGCATCTCCCATTGCTTTTTCAATATGGTTTCTCTTGATGGGCTTGCCAACAATTTCTTCCATTGTTTGCAAAACTTCTTTTAAAACAACCCTACTACCACCACCAATATTAAAAATTTCACCAACAGCATCATCTACAGTGGCAGCCGCTAAATTGGCGGCAACCGCATCGCTAACAAAAGTAAAATCTCGGGTTTGCAATCCATCACCGTAAACCGGAATCGCTTCATCATCGATTACAGCTTTATAAAATTTGTGAAAAGCCATATCCGGACGTTGACGAGGTCCGTAAACTGTAAAATAACGTAAGGCTACAAAAGGTACGCCAAAGTTTTTGTGATAAAGCCCGCACAATCTTTCTGCGGCTAACTTGGTGATTCCATAGGGTGAAACTGGTTTAGGACAAATTAATTCGCTTGTAGGTAAAGTTTCTGCATCACCGTAAACGCTGGATGTAGAAGCGTAAACTAACCTTTTGAGATTCTTTGCGTCTTTTGCTGCTTCCAACAAAACTTGAGTAGCGCTAATATTGCGTTCTGTGTAAAAACGGAAACCTTGTCCCCAGCTTGCTCTTACCCCTGCTTGGGCTGCCTGATGGTAAACTACGTCAACATCTTTTAACAATGAATTCCAATCTACAAACTGAATATCTGCTTCAATTAATTCAAAATTGTCATAGGTTCGTAAAAATGTCACATTTTTGTTTTTAAAAAAAGGGTCGTAGTAATCGTTAAATTCATCTATACCAATTACTTCTTCTCCTTTTTTCAAAAGTGTTTCTGCTATATGGGAACCGATAAAACCTGCAACACCAGTAACAATATTTTTAGTCATGTCTCTTGATATTTAGATATTTTTTTTAACTCAGTATTCACAGGTTAATCCTTATAGACAGCTAGTTGCCACTACTTTTGAAACTTTTTTTATAAACTGTAAATGATATAAAAAATATTTTTTAAAACTCCGTATTTGTATTTATAAAAAATCAGATTTATATCCATAAAATTACGAATAAATTAAGTTGATTTAATTAAACAATGTAGTAGAAATACTGATGCTTCTTGAAGGATAATAGGAGAAGTGGTCTGTTTCATAAAATATGATGGGTTGGTAGTTGCGCTTTAGCGCCAAAGATTTAGGGGGAGACGCTATTGTGTATAAATAAATTCCCCCTCAGAACTTGTGGGACACTAGTTCTGAGGGTAAATTTATTTATACTAGGGTCTAACCGCTACCTTAAATCTATAAAAATCGCCGGATACCTTTACCACACTAGCTTGTAGGAGTCCCTAGTTAGCTCGTTGGGGCGGAAATTTGGGCGAGGTTTAGTCAAAACGTCATAGATTTTATGAGTAAACCTCGCCCAAATATAAGCGGATTTCCCAGATTTTTAGCGGACAGTTGAAACCCTAAATTTTTGGCGCTGAAGCGCAACTACGAACGAACAAGAATTTACCTATCAAAAATTCTTCCAATCGAGAATCGTAAAGGCATACCGTTAAACCTCGATAAGTATTAAAATTGGTGAAAAAAATAGAACGCATCATCGGGGGTATAGTTCCCTCGATGTTTAGAGCAAACAAGATATATGCCCCTTCATAAGGCACTTATGAATTCAAATGTCTTGTTTGCTCCCCATCATCAAGGTGACTTCGAGGATAATCAGTGAAAATTTTAGTTGTAGGTAGTGGAGGAAGAGAACATGCTCTGGCTTGGAAACTCCTTCAATCAATCCAAGTTGAGCAAGTTTTCTGCGTGCCGGGGAATGGTGGTACGGCTAGTTTGAATCGCTGTCAAAATATTTCTTTACAAATAGATGATTTTGATGGAATAGGTAATTTTGCTTTACAAGAAAAAATAAATTTGGTAGTTATAGGGCCAGAAGTGCCTTTAGCAAAAGGTATTACCGATTATTTACAGTCAAAAGGACTCAAAGTATTTGGTCCGACAAAAGCGGGAGCGCAGATAGAAGCAAGCAAAGCATGGGCAAAAAGTCTTATGCTCGAAGCTAATATTCCGACTGCCAATAGTGCGGTATTTAATCGAGCAGCACCCGCAAAAAGTTATATCAAAGAACACGGGGTACCCATTGTCATCAAAGCTGATGGTTTGGCTGCCGGTAAGGGTGTTACTGTTGCTACAAGCTTAGATCGAGCAGTAGAGGCAGTTGAAGCTATATTTCAAGGTCAGTTTGGCAGTGCTGGGGAATTCGTAGTTATTGAAGAATGTTTAACGGGACAAGAAGTATCTGTTTTAGCTTTGACAGACGGTTTAACCATTAGACCTTTATTACCAGCCCAAGACCACAAACGCATCGGTGAAGGAGACACGGGAGAGAATACAGGTGGAATGGGAGCCTATGCACCAACACCTATCGCCACCGTGAATTTAATGGAACGAGTTCAAACACAAGTTTTAAATAAAACTATAAATGCCCTAAAAGCTAAAAATATTGATTATCGAGGCGTACTTTATGCTGGGCTGATGGTAACAACCACCGGTGAATTCAAAGTTTTGGAATTTAACTGTCGTTTTGGCGATCCAGAAACCCAAGTAGTATTACCACTATTAGAAACGCCTTTAGAAGAATTAATGCTTGCCTGTATTGAGCAGCGATTAGAAGAAATGCCGCCTATAGAATGGAAGCAAGGAGCCGCCGCTACCATCGTTGCTGCTTCTGGTGGATATCCCGGAAATTATGAAAAAGGTAAAGTAATTACAGGTATTCCTGAAGCCGAGGCAACAGGAGTTACAGTTTTTAATGCTGGAACCCAGTTAAAGCAACAGTTAATTACAGATGGAGGTCGAGTTTTAAATGTAACTGGAGTCGGAGAAAACTTCGAGCAAGCCTTGCAATTAGCATATGCTGGTATTGACAAAATTAACTTTGAGGGCATGTATTATCGCCGAGATATCGGATATCGCGTAACGGGTAATGGATAATGGCGCATCGGAATATATTTAGTAAGGTACCTAGTACTCTCACAAGCCAACATTGCCGGGTGGGGCAACTGCGGGGAGCAGGGGAAGCATGGGGAGAAAAGAATTTGTTCTTCTCATTATTAACCCCGCATAGTTAACTTGGTATACCACTAGGCAAAGCCTTTTGCTATAAGAACGACGATTTTGGTCGTACTACCTTTAAAATGCAGACAATAAATACACAGAATTTCTAACTTTTAAATAAGTTCAATGCCCAATGCCCAATGCCCAATGCCCAATGCCCAATTCCCAATTTCCAACTTTCTTCCCTCTTTGTCAACTTAGCTGTTAACTTTTAGTTGTTGGGGTTGTATTTTAAAAAACTACTAACAACTTATATTTGAGATGCGAGCCATTTTAAAAACAATTACGGACGCGATCGCCAATTGGTGGTCGGATTTTAATCTCCAGACGAGGCTGTTAGCGGCTGTCACTTTAGTTGTATCTTTGGTGATGAGCGGTTTAACGTTTTGGGCAGTAAATACTATTCAGCAGGATGCACGTCTCAACGATACTCGTTTTGGGCGGGATTTGGGTTTGTTGCTAGCTGCTAATGTCTCGCCGTTTTTGGCTGAGGAGAATTACACGGAAATAGCACAGTTTTCTCAACGTTTTTATAGCACCACTTCCAGCGTTCGCTATATGCTTTATGCTGATGAAACTGGCAAAATATTTTTTGGTATTCCTTTTTGGGAGCCGGAGGTAGGAAATTCCCTGACTATCGAGCGTAGAATTCAGCTTCCGGAAGATTATGCTGCTGATGTGGAAAAACCAATGGTACGCCACCATCATTCACCAGATGGGGAAGTTACTGACGTGTTTGTTCCTTTAAAGGTAGATGATAAATATTTAGGGGTTTTAGCAGTTGGTATTAATCCCAATCAAACCGCTGTTATTTCTACCAATTTTACTCGTGATGTGACAATTGCGGTATTTATCTCGATTTGGGTAATGGTAATTTTGGGAGGGGTAATTAATGCTTTGACTATTACTAAGCCCATAAAAGAATTATTAGTAGGAGTAAGGCAAATTGCAGCGGGGAATTTTAAGCAGCGAATTGAACTAGAATTTTCCGGAGAACTCAAGGAATTAATTTCTAGTTTCAATGAAATGGCAGAACGATTGGAGCGTTATGAAGAACAAAATATTGAAGAACTAACTGCTGAAAAAGCTAAATTGGAAACATTGGTTTCTACCATTGCCGATGGTGCTGTTTTGATTGATAACGAAATGCAGGTAATATTAGTCAATCCGACAGCAAAAACTATTTTCGGTTGGGAACAAGCTGAAGTTGTTGGTAATTGCGTTTTAGACTATTTACCTTCACAAATGCAGTTAGAAATTAACCGTTATTTAGATAAAATGACTGCGGGAGATTTAGAACGTGCTGAATTCCGCATTACTATAAATGAACCAATAAAAAGAACTATTCGCATTCTTTTAACTACAGTTGTTAACCAGCAACGAGAAAGTATCAAAGGTATTGCAATTACTATCCAAGATATTACTCGCGAAGTTGAGCTTAATGAAGCCAAAAGTCAATTTATCAGTAACGTTTCCCACGAATTAAGAACGCCATTATTTAATATTAAATCTTTTATTGAAACATTACATGAATTCGGCGAAGATTTAGATGTAGAGCAGCGACAAGAATTTTTGCTGACAGTTAACAATGAAACAGATAGACTAGCTCGTTTAGTTAATGACGTATTGGATTTATCAAGATTAGAATCCGGACGCAGCTACACTATGGATGCAGTTGATTTAAGTCAAGCTATCGAACAAACTCTACGTACTTATAAGTTAAATGCTAAAGATAAAGGAATTGAATTAATTCAAGATATTGCTCCTAATTTACCTTTAGTAAAAGGACACTACGATTTATTGTTACAAGTATTAGCTAATTTAATTGGCAACGGACTAAAATTTACTAAAGCCGGTGGTAAAGTTGCACTTCGCGCTTACGAATTTCACCAGCAATCACTTTCAAATAATTCTATATCTCGCGTGCGCGTAGAAATTGGTGATACAGGAATCGGTATTCCTCAAGAAGATCAACCAGCTATTTTCGACCGTTTTTTCCGCGTTGAAAACCGCGTTCATACCCTTGAAGGAACCGGTTTGGGATTATCAATTGTCAGAAATATTCTTGAAGATAAACATCATACCAAAGTATTTTTAGTAAGTGAAGTCGGTATTGGAACTACATTTTGGTTCGACTTAGAAGTCTATCAAGAAACAGTTAACAGTTAACAGTGAGCAGTGAACAGTGAACAGTTAACAGTGAGCAGTGAACAGTGAACAGTGAGCAGTTAACAGTGAGCAGTGAGCAGTGAGCAGTGAGCAGTTAACAGTGAGCAGTGTGTTAAATAATTTTACCCTTCCTCCAATGCCCAATTATCAATTATCAATTATCAACTATCGACTATCAACTATCAACTATCAACTAACAACTAACAACTAACAACTAACAACTAACAAATATCAACTAACAACTAACAACTATCAACGCACACCTCTCACAGAGATGATATTACCCATTTTCAATCCAAACATGTCTCAATGGTTGCTATAACTGATTGGGAAAGTGTTGGTAAATCGTAACCACCTTCTAAACCGAATAATATTTTACTGGTTAGTTTTAAGCAATATTTTGTAAATAGTCCGTAGTCTTGTGGTTGCAAATTTATCATTGCTAAGGGATCGTCGGCGTTGCCATCATAA
>JBCBPQ010000325.1:0-7421 GCA_039820645.1 Cyanobacteria bacterium J06633_8
GAAGTCTCATCTGTTTTATCGCAATATCCTAAATGGTTAGAAATGGTCGATGAAGCAAAGGATAAACCAGTTTTTGATAAAAATTATTGTCCGAATGTAATTGAAATATTTGACCAGCATGGTTTGTTGGCTGGAAAAATTAACGGATTATCCACTTATGAATGCAGTAGAAAGACTGAGCAAAAAAGCGATTTCAATGCTTGGCTCATTGATGGAGAACTAGTCGTATTTTACATTGGCTCAGAATTAGTTATTAATCGTTTACCGGAAAAAGGCAGTAGGCAGTAGGCAGTCGGCAGTCGGAAATAGGAAAGGGGGAGCGCTTTAACCTCACTTCGTGAACAGCACGAGAAAAAATACGTCCTTCCCTTGAAACGAAATTATTTATGGACTTACTACTGCCGACTGCCGACTGCCCCTTACCAATATTAACTGCACTATAAAAAGAAAGTTAGACAAATGCCAGATATATTTACTGTCAACGAAAGTGACGCAACAGCAATGCAGCAACGTTACGAACAATTAATTGAAGTATTATTAAAAGCTGTATTAGATGTAGAGCAAACTTCGGATAAAAAAGGATTGAAAATATTTGATGGTAATAAATTAGTTTATGGACATGATGAAAATCAATTTCGTGATGAAGTATCTGGTTTCTCAGGGGAACTATTGAATCCTCGATTAATAGCACAACTTCAAGAATTACGTTCTTCTTCAATTGGGGAAATAGTAGATGGGGCTGCTAATAAGAAAATTGAATTAGATGGGAAAGTTCTTTTACAATCTGATTCGGAAGGTAAGGTAATCGTTAACAATTTTTTGGAGCAAGAAGCTGTTAAAGATCAAATACTTGATAATTTAGAATTTTGGGAAAATCTCGGCACTGAAAATCAAATTAATCAACCCGAATTATCGCCCCTTGAACCGAATTATACAAACTCACCTCCCGTTCCGGGTTCAACACGAGTAACCGAATCGTTACAGTTAGTAGAAGATAGTCCTTTGAAAACATTATTAAGTTCGGAAGTTGAGCAATTAAAAGCAGAAGTAAAAGCACTCCAACAAGAACGTAATTTATATCAGGAATTAATAGAACAAAGATTAAAGCAACCTCAAAATACTTCTTGGTGGCAGCAAATAGTTAACAATACATCAACGGTTGTTTCGAGTGTAACTTCTGCCGTAAAGATAGGAGTACGTGAGTTTAAAGAAAATTCTAAACAACATCAGTTTGCTGCATCAATAAAAAACTTATTTCAATTACAAACTCAGCCGGGAGAAAATCAGTATCAAGCGGGTGATTATCAAATTTATCGCAACGGTTCTGTGTATGAAGTAAAAGATTCAACGACAGACAAGCAAATTATACAGTTTCGCCAGACGAATTTAGGATTGAAAGTCGAAAAAAGCGACTTGGTAAACGTTGATATTCAAGACATCAATTCCTTGCAACAATCATTACGTAAAAATGAAGAATTTCCTGCATCTTTTGCTCCACCCGGAAAGCAAGAAGCAGAATACTTTGCTCGCGTAGAAAGAGTTACGAATGCGCTTATGGAATATGCTACTGCACAACAGCGAGATGTAGAAATTGATGGAAGATTTTCTTATAAATGGAAAGCTACTACGGATGGTAATGTACAAATTGAAGCGAAAGATGGACGCGGTAGTTTACTTGAAAAAACTGGTGGACAATTAACCAGCAATATGAACGAACGCGATTTAATTTATTTTGAGCAAATTTTACCTAAATTACAACCAAAAAGTCAAAGACAAGTAATTATATCTCAATCTAATCAAGCTACCGATAACAGTTTAGAAAGATAATTTTATTATATGAAGTTCGATAATTTGAATTTATATCTAAATTCTGGTATTCCAGTTGTTTGTGTTAATGCTCCTTTGCCAGAAAGAATGAATGTATTAGAGGAAATTTATATTGAATGCGCGAGAAGTAGAAATATTCCCCTTTATGTATGGAATGCTGGTTGGGGATGCTTTCAGCAAGCAAAATATGATTCTGATTCCCAACTCAACTTTGCTAATCCACAGTATAAACATAATAATATTTTTATTAACCTTGATTACTTATTAAATGGAGAATCACCAGGTATTTTCGTCTTTGAAAATTTATCATCTCTAATAGAAATTAATTATCTTAAGATAGTCTCTCAATTAATTAACATTTTTTTTCAGCTTAAAAGCAGTAATCAATTAAAGAGAATAATCATTCTCTCAACTGATGATGTAGAGTTACCAGAAGCTTTAAGCAATTTAATTCCTAGTATTTCTTATCCGCTACCTAATCATGAAGAAATTATTAATTTGATAGAAGAATTTTTATGTAACTTTCCTGAAAAACTAAACAAACAAGCGCTAGCCAGTGCTTGCGCTGGTTTAACAAATGAGGAAATACGTGATGGGTTAAACATTTCACTAAATTCCTGTTCTCAATTAAGTTATGACATTTTCGCCCAACAACTGCTTGAATATAAAATCAACCGCTTTCGCTCTTTCAATTTAAATTGTATTTTGACGAGTTTGATAAACTTTTCGCTGCATCTAAATCTACGGGTGAAGATACTAGTTCTCGACAAATTTTAGGTGCTTTATTGACTTGGTTGCAAGATAAAACAAGCGCAGTGTTTGTAGTTGCAACCCTTAACCGATTAGATGCATTACCACCAGAATTGACCAGGGTAGGAAGATTTGATGAAATCTTTTATGTGGGATTTCCTCAAGCCATTGAGCGCAAAGAAATTTTGATGATGCATCTTAGCAGATTTGATACACGCTATAAGAATTCGGATGTGCTTACAGAAAAAGAATGGCGAATTGTTCTTAATAAAACTGTCAACTGTACTGGTGCCGAACTTGCCCAAATGGTTCAGAAGGCTGCGCGTAGCAAGTTTCACCAAGGTCAAAAGATGGAGATTGGTTTACATGAACTGTTAGAACAACGAGAAATGATAGTTCCTTTATACGTTCGAGACACGGATAGGATATTGGCGATCGCTAACCGTGCAAAGTATATAACTCAACCAGCATCTAGTCCTGACACGTCGGTTTTTGCTCCTGCTATTACTAGTTTTTGGGGAGAAGTGTCTTCTTGAAATTCTGATAGACTTTAAGTTATTAATCTTGCGACTACTGTAAGGCTTTTTAACACTACATCTAAAGCTATGATTAAGCCCTCAGTATTGTGTATGCTGCCCAAAAATCTCATTTTTAAAATTTTATGTTGACCGAGCCCCATATTCTTGAATCTTTAAGTAGAGCTTATATCCGAGCAGTAGCGGGGAAAGCAGGTTTAAATCTCTCTATTCGTGAATACGATTACGGAGTTGATGGTAAATAGCAACGAAATAACTATTCGTAATAATCGGCGTGTAGAGTCAGGGTTTTCTCTAAGCTTTCAATTAAAGGCTTCAACACAGTGGCAGCGAAACGACAACACAATTATTTACGATTTGGAAGCCAAAACTTACAACGACTTAGTAATTCGTCGTAATTTCCGCATGGCTGTACCTTGTATTCTTATCTTGTTCGCCTTACCGCCAAATTCATCCGAGTGGTTAATATATAATGAAGAAGAAATGCGAATTCGTGGAAGTTGTTACTGGGAATATCTGAGTGGCAAACCAACAGCAAATCGTCAAAGTGTTAGAATCAGGATTAAAAGAGAGCAACGCTTAACTCCCGAATCTTTGTTGGAATTAATAGAAAAAGTAAAAATAGGAGAGTGGTAATGGTAGAGCAAATTCTCCCAGAAGAATTGGACAGTAATCGTCTTCAGATTAACGATATAATATCTTATCTTCACCAAAACGGTTGGCAAGAAATAACACACCCAAATCCACGCTTCATTGTATTTCAAGGTGCTGCTGACAATGAAGGAAATCCCATTCAACTTGTATTACCCAGCCAAAAAACTTTTGAAGATAGCAATCGTTTGATAACAAAAGCCATAAACTTGTTAGCAGCAATTGAAGAAAAATCGCCAGATGAAATTATTGATTTAGTAACACAAATCCATGTAGGTTCAAGAAAAAGCACTTAATTTTTGACAATGATGTTAGACATCTCTTCTAACTAAAGTTCCACTTAAAGCAAAGACAGCATTAAACCCGATTCTTTCAGTCCAAATCATTGCATCGGCTTGCTTTTCTCGTAATCGCCGACTTGTTATAAGTAAATCATCACCTATTTCATATTCACCCGTTTCAATATTAATCGACACAATTTTACCAACATAATAGGAGCGTCTCTACTTGAGAACGAATTTGAGAATCGTAAAGTTCTTTCCCGCGTTGGGTAATTTCTTCATCACTAAATTTTAGAAAGGACATAAAATTAATAAAAATTGTTTCAATGTACTAATCGCTTATCTAAATTGATTGTAAATCTTCATTACTACTGTCTACTGCCTACTTTCCACTGCCTTTTATTTGTTTTCGCTCAAAATAGTCCTTTCAATAAGCGTATCAATGCCTTCTATTGCACAAGCTTTTAAAATGGCAGTAGCAAATCTATTACCTTTGTTAGAAAAATGTCCCCATATCGATAACCAATCTTTAATTGACAAAGCATACACACTTTTAAAACCTTGTTTCGTCATTACCCTACATTCGGTGATATCCTTGGACAGATTTAAATCAGACAAAGTTCTTGCCTTCTTGGATGAATAATTAACTAACCAGTCGGGGTCATGTCCAATGCACCTTAATCCTTCCTGGTATTCAATACGATATTCCCCACAACGTAAGACTAGAACTTGGATGCTTATATCAGCTTCTATTTCGACAGACAACGGATTAGCTATTTCTACCCAATAATTACCAGAGAAGAAACAAGGGTTGGGCGTATTACCAGATGCTGGTTTAAAATTGCATAACGCTTTAATCAAAGAATGCCATTCACGACGAGAAAGCTGCGTGGGGTGTTTATCTAAATCCCCATTCTTCAATAGTGTTGATAAGTAAATTGCTGCTACAGACAAGGGGTAAACTTGAACCTCTACATCATTTTCAATTTGTACTGTTAAAGTTTCTAAGCTCTGCGATTCAATAAACGAGCGCACAATGTTTTTTGGCTGACCTACTAATAGTGCCATTTGACGGTCGCTCATAAATAAGGCACCATTAGGAAGTTGATAAGCTTTCCAGAAAAAATTATGGTAATGCCACGAAGTTGTTGACACTCTGGGTAATTGTTTATCACAATGTTGATGAGCCTTTGGGTTGAAAATTATGTTGTTTGTTTCGTTCATAACTACAACTTGTTAACTTTTATCAACAGATTAAATTGAATCAAATTTTAATAATTTGACTTACGAACTTGTCCTTAATTGATGATAAATATACCCTGTTTAATGTGTAAAAAAAACCAGACATCTTTGTCCGGTCTTCTGTTCATTATCGCTTTAATGATTGCTTTTATTAATTCATCACTTCAACAAGGGAGAAAAATAAAATAGCGCCTTTAAAACCTACTTTTGATTCTCCTCTTTGCTAGTTGTTATCTCCCGTCAGTTATGAGTTATAAATAGTCCTAACTTTACAAAAAACTCAAACTTGATTGCCAGTTAATTCATACTAGCTTAAAAAAATACAGGCTTCAAATAATTGCAACTCTTAATCTTATTATTCTGAAAAATGAAAATCATGATTCCCGCTTCAAGGGATATATTATCTACATAAATTACTTGTATTTCTGGATATATACACGTAATCAAAAAATATTATTATTTAATATGTATACGCTTACTATACACAATAAAAGCTGTTATTAGCTTGATAATACATATGTTAAGGCTACTTTAACAAAGAATAAATGTTGCTGCTAATATTCTCTATCCATTGAATAACACTTGTATAGGTACCCTTTATGATATCTGTAATTTTTCCTGTAACGCTTATAAGTATATGGTCATTTAAATCACTTGTTTTACTGAATTTTTACTAATCGAGTTAAATTTAAATTAGAAACAGCAATTATGATGTTAATAGTCTAAAGTTTGCTGTTTATCTATTGAAAAGTATTTAGCATTGGGGAGAATTTTGCTTATGGAATTGAATCTTTTTTCCGACATTTCAACAACTATTTTTGATATATTCTTGAGATATTCGGATGGTAATATTGCATTTTCATCATCAATGGTGAGGTAAAGCGTTCTGCTTTTGTGAGGTGCATTTCTTACCATAATATTGAGTGCATTGATTGGAGAAGAATTTAGAACTGCTGTTTCTATCAATTCGCGATTATCTCCACCTACACTCAAATGAAACCAGCCCCTCAAACGGTAGCTATCCGAATAAATAGTAAACTTGTTTTCGCTATTTTTTAAAGAATATAAATAAGCTCCGGTTGTTCCCCCGTCTAAATTCCGGGCTATAAATACTGCATTACAATTAGTATCTGCATATAGCAAACCTCTTTGTTGTAGAGTTTTTAAGAGTTTGCGAGGGATGGAATGCTTTTGATTAAGGTAATATTCGACTTCATTAAAGTTCTTAGAGCAAGCTTGGGGTGGTACGAATGTAGACAAAGGAGTTCGTCGTGCAATATTTAAAGCATGATTGGAAACTGCATTTAGCATACCTGTTTCACCAAATCTATCGCGCAACCAAATTATCGCGTCATCGAAGTTGCACTTGTTCGTGTCCATGACCAAAGACAATGGATTATCTGAATGCTTATATTGCAAAAGTTCTAGTTCGTAAGCAATTTCAGATAACGGTATGTCCTGTCTGTACTTGTTTGTTTTTAATAGCTGTAATTCTGTTTCTATCTGCTGTCGTAATTTTTCGCTTGCAGATGCGGTTTGTTTCCATTGAGCAAGTTGTTCGAGAATTCGCGAACGCTCCATTAATTGATGATTAATTATTTCAAATTGTGGACTTAATACTTCAATTATCCTTTGCCGATATGTAACGCTTCCTTCTTGAGCTTGTGATTGAGGAAGACACTGTTCCAAATCTAGTAATTGAGAATCTTGATTTACAGCACTATAGTATTTCTTGACTTTGGTGTGAGTCGCAACACTTCCTTTAACACCGCGTACTATTCCTAAATGTTCAACAGAAGAAGCAAAGCTGTCTTGTAGCCGATGCATTTTCCCTCTCGTACCGAATAAAGCCTTACAGTTGAGCTTTCCTCGTTCATCTAACGGTACTAGATAAGCATGAATGTGAGGTGTCATTTCATCTAGATGTAATTCCGCTTTTACTATGCGATCGCCCCAAGAATCATCTAGCCATTTAACAACTGCGTCCACAAAATCATCCAAACGCTTTTTGTCATAATTCCCACCTTCATATACTGCATTGGGACGAAAGTATTCGGCGCTTGCACTCAGCAACATCTCCACTGTTAGAACAGCATCAGAACGGTATTTTTGAGAACCAATTTTATTTTTTACC
>JBCBPQ010000326.1:0-7413 GCA_039820645.1 Cyanobacteria bacterium J06633_8
AAGTATTAACAACTGTGTGGATAATACGCCATTTATTGGACTTATCGCGATAAATTTCCGGTACAATTGCTAATGAAAAAACCATTAGTAAAGAGGCAGCTATTCCATAATAGTAATGGGACCAATACCATTCATTTGTACGTCGATAAACTCCATCTTGACAACCCAATATAACTATACCGATACCAGTTAAGGTTGCAAAAATTGCTCTCCACTTTTTCTCTTTAGCTTTGTAGAGAAATACCAAAGAAGCGATAGTGGCTGCGAACAATAAAAAGATAAAAACCACTTGAAAAGGTGATTTACTCAATAATTTTTGTTTGATAATATTTTCTGAAATTGGGTGTGCTACACCGATTAAAGTTAACCCGACAACCGAACCAGTTAACCAATCTCCCAACCGCTTATGCTCCGCACCAGAAACTGCGGGAATTTTGCTTTTAACTTTAGCTTTGGTTTGCAAACGACGTTGACGTGCAGCCCATGCAAAGTTTACTACATTACCGATGAGAGGAAATACAAAAACAACTGCGATTGCTGGATGTATGAGCGTAAAAAAATCTGATAGTTCCATCTTTCTTGTCTAAGCCTTGTAGTTAATGATTGAGGAGGAGCAATTGCAACACAGTCTGTACTTTTATGCTTTTAAAACTGCATAACCGAATGTAGCGTTAAACTTACGACACCAAATAGCTACAGATTTGAAGTTTGCTAAGTCTACATTTTTAGGAATTTCATACTTTTGAGTACCCTTTGTACTTTTCAAAGGAGCAATACTTACATAATCTGCTTCTTTAATTCCGGTAATTGGTAATTTGTTGTCTTTGTGCAAAATTACAAATAAATCGGGGCCATTATCGGATTTAAATTTTTCATCGAATTGAATATATTTTTTGCCGTTTTCGGTAACAATACTAGCTGTTCCTTTGGTTGGATGCTCTGCGTCAATAAAAGCACCTGAATACTTTACGTTACCAGTAGCAGGAGTTTCTGCAACCGTCTCTGTTTGGGGTTGGTTTTCTGGCTGCTGGGATTGTGATTCTACGTTTGCACAACCTACACTTATTAAAGTAACCATACTTAGAACTGCTGCGTACTTGAATTTCATTGCTATGTCCTCAAATTCCTCTATAAGTACACTTTAGGGCTTAGTTCTCATAGATAAATTAATAGAAGCTGAGAAGTTGTTGAAAATTAGACTAAATTTATCACTTTATTTCTAATCTTGTTTTAATCCTAAGTCATGAAAATAAACCTGTAGTAAGACGGTAGATTACACCAATATCAATTCTAGTAACATCACTTAGGCAGACTAGCAAACAAAATCTTTTTAAAATTTAATTAAATAATGTAACAAGACAAAAGACTGGGATACAAGAGAGTCTTAAAAGTTTATCTACTAAATTTTAGCGAATGTTTAGAAGGCAAAATTCAAAATCTTATATCTAATCACCTAGAGACTTTCAGGGCATAGGAAAATTAAGAATTATCGCTGTCACAAAACTTAAGAAAAAATAATTCACAATTTGACTAACCTTTGAAATATAATAAGTTACACTTGTAGCATATTAATCAAAAACTACAAAGAGGATTGAGTATGAATGAACTGTTTTCCCGAGAGATTGTCGCGCAACAAAGCCGACACAAAGCGCAAGGATTATCATATTCGGTTTTAAAATCGGTTTCTCTTTGATAGATAATCTTAAAAATTAATCTAAAACTAAATCGTACCTAATAAAACCGAATTCCTAGTTGTTGCGCTTTTTACGAAACAAAAAGCACCAATTAAGGAAAACAATGAATTTAGAATATTTAGGTTGGAACGATTTTTTTGCTTCCAGCTTTGAATCATTACGTCAACAAAAATTGACGGTAGCTAGAGTTGTAATAGAACATCGAAATAATTATATTCTCCATAGCGAAATCGGTGAAGTGCCCGGGGAAGTAACCGGAAAATTTCGCCACAACGCAATCCAAGCCCAAGACTTTCCAGCAGTAGGAGATTGGGTTGTAATTAGTCTGAGAGAATCAGAAAAAAGCGCCGTAATTCACAGTGTTTTACCTAGGAAAAGTAAATTTTCTCGTCAGAGCATAGGTGCAACAACAGAAGAACAAATAGTTGCAGCCAATGTTGATACGGTATTCTTAGTTTCGGGATTAGATGGTGACTTTAATCTCAGAAGAATCGAACGCTATTTAATGTTGGCTTGGGAAAGCGGTGCAAATCCAGTTATTTTATTGAATAAAGCAGATTTATGTCAAAACATAGAAGACTGCTTAAATCAAGTTGAAAATATTGCTTTAGGCGTACCGATAATAACAGTGAGTGCAGCTAATTCTCAGGGATTAGAAGCACTGCAAACCTATTTACAACCGGGTAAAACTGTTGCTTTATTGGGTTCATCGGGTGTAGGTAAATCAACAATTACCAATCAATTGAAAGGTGAAACAGTTCAAAAAGTGAAAGCAGTGCGTCAAGGTGATGATAGAGGTAGACATACCACAACTCATCGCGAATTGATTTTACTCCCAAACGGTAGCTTAATTATAGATACTCCAGGAATGCGAGAACTTCAAATTTGGGCAAGTGAAAACAGTTTGAGTTCAACTTTTGAAGATATTGAAAGTTTAGCTCAAGAATGTCGTTTTCGTAACTGTCAGCATAGCAAAGAGCCGGGTTGTGCCGTACAGCAAGCATTACAAGAAGGTAGGCTTAGTCATTCGAGGTTTTTTAGCTACCAAAAATTACAGAAAGAACTTGATTATCTCAGTCAAAAACAAGAGCAAAAAGTTTATTTAGATACTAAAAAAAGATGGAAGACAATCACTAAATCGATGAGAAATCATCACAAACGATATTAACCTTAATCATTCGCGCATTTATCGCTTGTAATATTTCATTGTCGATATAAACCAAATTGACGAAGACGTAGCAATGCTACGTCTCTACACAATTGTATTTATTTCCCTGGCATTTCTTGGTGAATACGAACATAATCGGCTGATGTCTGAGCAAACTTAGGAACAAAATTAACCGAATTAGGCATAATCGCTTGCCAACTACCCAAAATGCCGATTAACAAACTCCCACAGTATACAGTTGCTAAAATGACTTTAGTTATGCGCTTGCTATAAAAGCAATGGTATCTTTCAATTAAATTTTTTACTAGTAAATATCTGCTGTTGAATGGTAAATGGTGATAATCAAACTGCTGTAAATTTTTAAACAGGCAATATAAAATATTTTCTTGATTTGATGGTGGATTACTTCGGAAAGATTTGTGTAATTTGGAGTTTATCTTAGCAGCACGATAACTGTAGATAATATTCAGAGCTAAGGGAATTGTCAGTAAAAATAATGCCGGATGGGCAATTCCTAATAAACTAATGATAATTGCTCCAAATCCTTTAAAAAATACATCACTATAGGGAAAACGAGAAAATAGTAAAATATCTACTATTTGTCCACCATCAAGAGGGTAAATCGGCAGTAAATTAAATAGATTTAAGCAAATCAATATCCAACTTGCTTGTTTTATCCAAGTTGAATAGCTGGCATCTTTAAAGAAAATCGCTAACAAGATACCTAATATTAATCCCGGTAAAGGTCCAGCTAAAGATACACAAAACCTTTGAGTAATTGTAGCATCATCTTTGCGAGCAGTAGCCACAGCGCCAAGAAAAGGTAGAAAAAGTAAAGAACCATCTCGATAACCGCAAAGTTTCATTGCTAATAAATGCCCGCCCTCATGAAGAATTAATGCTGCAATGAAAATGATTAAAGTTTGAGTCCCAAAATACTTTGTGGAAGTAACTACAAATAAAACAAAACTACCTAATATCATCCAAGGACGCATTTTTTTATCAATAAGCCCTCGCTGCAATTTTTCCATTCGTTGAAATCCTTCGACTTCTAATTCTATAGGAATTTCTACAGCTAATTTAGTTTCATTTTTGGCTTGCTCTCGACGCTGTTTGACAATATTTGCGCTTTGATTATTTCCTTGAATATTTTTATGAGTTAGTTTTAAAGCTAATTTGCCATTTAAGCGAAATAATTTGTGATTTGTAACTGACAATATATATTTTAATTTAATTAACGAATTCAGATAATTTTGAAGATATACCTGGAGTGCTTGTGTAAAAGCTTCTGGTGATAAAAGTTTGGGAATTTTATCTGTTTTTAATTCCCTTAAGCTATCTTGATGATACTGCCATTGTAACGATGTTTGAGCAGTGTAAAAATCTTGCATGATAAAGAAAGGAATTTTACCGATTACCGTATTTCCCTTACCATTTGTTGTCACCAAACAGGTTTTATCCTGAAAAAAAGTATAAAATTCAATGTCAAATAAATTTACAGGTTCTATAGGGTGACGTATCCCAACTTTGGCATAGCAGTTGAAGGATTGATTATAAAGTAACATTTCCCAAGCAGTATTGGGATAAACCTTGAGCATCGGTTTAACCTGCAAAAAACAGCATGGCTCAAAACCAAACTCTTGGAGTTCCTGAATGGGAACTAAAAACAACTTCTGGAGATAAAACGGAATATTTTCAACTGGCTGCACTTGATAGCTTGGGTATTGCATCCTCACCTTACAAAGCTGTAAAAAGGTAACGATATAAGAAACACCATACAACAGCGCATAAATTACAACAGGGTAAAGCAAATATTGCATACTATGTAACAAATAAGACCATACTTATAATTCCCAATATCGAGCCTGAATTATCATTTTCCTTTGATAGTTTGTTTTACTTAAATCCTTCTATATCTACAGGAATCAAACAAAAAGACATAACCAACTTAAAATGTTTTCTTGATAAAGAAACTTGCTCACTACCATCAAAAGGCACATGACCAAGCAAACACTGGGATTAGAAAATTACATACATCAATATTTACTATCCGTATCTATACGTGAACCGGAGGTTTTAACAAAATTACGTGAAGAAACCGCAAATCATCCCAGAAATATCATGCAAATTTCACCAGAGCAAGGACAGTTTATGGCTTTGCTGGTGCAATTAATGGGAGCCAAGAAAGCTTTAGAAATCGGTGTTTTTACAGGTTATAGTTCTCTAGTAGTTGCCCTAGCATTACCACCAGAAGGTAAGATGGTTGCCTGCGATGTTAGCGAAGAATATACATCTATAGCCCGTCGTTACTGGCAACAAGCAGGAATCGCCGATAAAATCGATTTACACATAGCACCGGCGATCGCTACTCTCGACAAATTAATTGCAGAAGGTGAAACGGATACCTTTGACTTTGCCTTTATAGACGCAGATAAAAGTAGTTACAATGATTATTACGAACGAGCTTTAAAATTAATTCGTCCAGGTGGATTAATTGCCATTGATAACGTATTGTGGTACGGAAAAGTAGCAGATTCACAAATTGACGATAACAGAACTAAAAAAATCCGTGCCTTAAACGAAAAAATTCATCAAGACGAACGAGTTACCATCAGCATGGTACCGATTGGAGATGGTTTGACATTGGCAAGAAAAAATTAGGGAATTGGGCATGGGGCATTGGGAATAGTTAGGAGTTATGAGTTTCTTCTGCCTCTCCTTACTCTTACCAATTACCCATTACCAATTACCAATTACCCATCTTCTGCCGCTTCTTCTCCTGCATCTTGGCTTTTTTCTCTTCGGTAAGATTATCAAAACAGTAGGGGCAGGAAATTCCTGATTCGTATTTGGATGAAGCTTTATCATCGTCGGAAATAGGATGTCCGCAACTTAGACACATATCGTAGGAACCGGGTTCTAAACCGTGACGCACGGCTACACGTTGGTCAAAAACAAAACATTCGCCTTCCCACAAACTTTCTTCTTTGGGTACTTCTTCTAAATATTTGAGAATGCCCCCTTTGAGGTGATAGACTTGTTCAAATCCTTGAGAAAGTAGGTAAGAAGTAGCTTTTTCGCAACGAATTCCGCCGGTACAAAACATTGCTACTTTTTTATTTTGATTAGGGTTGAGATTTTTAGTAGCGTATTCGGGGAATTCACGAAATGATTCGGTTTGCGGATTTTCTGCACGTTTAAAAGTACCAATATTTACTTCATAATCGTTGCGAGTATCGATTACCGTTACTTCTGGATTAGAAATTATTTGATTCCAATCTTTAGGATTAACGTAAGTTCCTACTTGTTCGCTTGGGTTAACTTCCGATAAACCCAAAGTCACAATTTCCTTTTTTAGCCTTACTTTCATTCGCTTAAATGGTGGAGATTCAGCGGTAGATTCCTTGTATTCCAAATCTGTAAACCGTGAATCAGAATGTAAAAAATCTATAACTGCATCAATTCCTTGACGAGAACCTGCAATGGTTCCGTTAATACCTTCTTGCGCCAGTAAAAGAGTTCCCTTGATTTCATTTGCTTTACAAATAGATAACAAAGGTTGTTTGATTTGGGCGTAATCTGGCAATTTAACAAATTGATATAATGCGGCAACTATTAGAGACATGGTAATTCTATAATTTTAGATTTTGGATTGTTGGAAAGAATTTGAGTTCCTAAAATAACAATTTTATCTAAAGGTTCATCTAATAGCGCTCCGATCAAACAGATATAATTCTTCATCAAGTATTGTATGCCGTGTTATAAACAAGTTATTAACGTATCATAAGCCTGATTTTAAAAATAGTTTATATAATAAAAAAGCTTACCACAGTAGACTTTTCATGGCATATAAATTCAAAAATATAAAAAAACCCAGTTTCTCAAAAAACTGGGTCTTTAACGCTTAAATTGATAAAATAATCAAAAATTATTTTCCGATTGTCGTTTGCGAGCTAAAGTAATCGTTCTAGTATTTTCAGCAATAACAGCAATATTACCAAGTACCCCAATTAAATTTGCCGCTGAATTGGTATCTCTACTATTTCTATTAGAGGAAACTATCCCTATCATCAAACCTGCAACAAATACATACCCAAGGATTTTTAAATTATTGATTCCCCGGTTGAGATAAATCATAGCAGCGGGGAGTAAAAAAAATGATATAACACCAGCTATGAGTGGATTTTTACCTGCTAATTCATCAGTTCTTTCTATATCCCTTGCAGTTGGGATAAAAGGATTCCAAGGTGAATTATTATCATGGTCTTGATTAGAATTAAATGTCATTGTAGTGTTTGATTTTTCAAATATTTTCTATGATTTTGTCACATCTATTAAATCAATAGCAACATAAATATTACTATAATTTTAAAGCTTTGATTTTAATTGTAACTGCTTTCATTCATTTAACCACAACCGAAAAATTTCAAAATACTATTCTCTTAATATCAGAATATCTATATTATTTATATTCTAGATAAAATTAAAGCCCACTAAAATAATATTTTACCTGTATTGTGTGGGCTTTAATGTAATTAGCTAAACCCCTCC
>JBCBPQ010000327.1:0-7398 GCA_039820645.1 Cyanobacteria bacterium J06633_8
AACTAACAACTAACAACTAACAACTAACAACTAATCACTAACAACTAACAACTAACAACTAACAACTAACAACTAACAACTAATCACTAGTTATCAATGTTCCTGGTTTAATGGTGACATCAGGTAAAGGAATAATCATTTTTTCTCCTGGTTTTAAACCAGATTTAACTTCTACCTTAGTAGCTCCCTCTAAACCCAAAGTAATTTGACGTTTTTCGGCTTTATTGTCTGAATTTTTAATCCATACAAAAGGTTTTCCTTTACTACGTTGAATTGCTTCAAAATTAACAGTAACTACCTGTTTACGCTGTTGTACAACTATCTCCACACTGACTTGACTACCGGGGATTAAATTACTGGGTTTGTCTAATTCTATGGTTGCAGGAACTTTGGCTTGTCCTCCAGCACCTCTAAATCCCCCACCACTACCATCACCAGATACTGCTATTGGGTGTATACTTTTAACACGTCCGGTGGATTGTTTTGCACTAGGACCAATAGTTTTTATTCGTGCTAATTGATTGACTTTTACTTTCCCCGCTTCCAATGTTGCGAGTTGTAGTTTAACTATTTCTTTCCTGGGATTACCTAAAATAAGTAACACCTTCCCCGTTTCCATTCCCTCACTATTTTTAACATTAACGTCGAGGATTTTACCGCTAATTGGAGCAGTAACAATATTATTTTGTAACTTGGCAATAATGGCATTTCTTTCCACTTTTGAACGTTGGAGTTCTGTTTTTTCGTTCTTGAGCATAGAAATTGCTTCCCGTAATTGAGAACGCGCACTTTGGAGCTTTTCTTGTTCTGAAGTAGCCCGTTTTTGTTCGAGTTGCATTCGCTTTAATGCACCAGTTTCGGTTTTAATTGTTAAAATTGCTTCTCGTAATTCCGACTGTATTGCTAATAAATTTTGACGCTGTTCCTCCCTTTGACTTTCTTTTTCCATTTTCTTTATTCTTATTTCAAGCATTTGATTTTTAATTTCTAATTCTGTGTCTTTTAAATTAGATTCTGCACCACGAACTTGTTCTTGTTGCCCTTGTAATTCATTTCCGGCAATAAATCCCTTAGATGCAAGTAATTGGTCATTTTTGAATTTATTCCCTTCTGCCCTTAACCTGTATTTGGCTTCTGCAACCTTTTCTTGGGTTCTAGTCAGAGCTAATTCTTGTTTCTGATTATCGATTTGTTGCTTTTTGCGTTCTCGTTCTAATTGTTGCTTTAATGTTAAGACTTTTTGCTGAATTTCCTTTACCTTTTCCCGAGCGCGTACTATTTTAAGTTGTTGATTTTCGATCTCATATTTTTTGATAGGTTGGCGTAATTCTCGTTGTGCAACCGCTAATTTATCTTGTGCTTCTAGCACCTTTTCTTCACTGCGTACCAGGGCTAATTCCTTACTTTTAATCTGTAAATCTTGATCTGCAAGATTTTTTTGTCCTTCTGTGTTACGTAAAATTACTAATTTATCACCCTTTTCAACGCGATCGCCAATTTTGACTAATACTTTTTCAACTATCACATTTGTAGGGGATTTAATTTCCTGTTGCTCTCCCAATTCCAGTTTGCCACCCTCACTCACGGAAATTTCCACATCTCCCTGCTTCACCACAACTACCGGTAAAGCCACTGCCTTACTAGATTGATTGCGATCGCGAAGAAAAAAGAACCATCCACCTACACCCACCACTATCAAGATTGTTGGGTAAATTAACCAATTTACCCCGATTTTCAATCTTTTTTTACCTTTTACTGACTGTTCCATAGTCAAGATTACAAGGATAAATGAGTATAAAAATTTTAACCTATCGTTGTTCTCTTAGAGCTTCTGAAAATGTCAGTAAAGCAAAAAAAAATTTTAATTGTAAACCAGAATACTTATAAGTCGTAATCCATACATTTGAACCAGATATACA
Organism: Cyanobacteria bacterium J06633_8; assembly: GCA_039820645.1. Classification (GTDB taxonomy): domain Bacteria; phylum Cyanobacteriota; class Cyanobacteriia; order Cyanobacteriales; family Nostocaceae; genus Rivularia. Next base: position 1,920 of record JBCBPQ010000327.1, read on the forward strand.
AGCTAACTTCCAACTATTAACTCTAACCAGAATGCGGTTCCCCAAATAAAACCATCGAACAATTACCAATTGATGAAAGCAGTTTATTGCTTACGTCGCTAACTGCTAAACCTCCTGCTGTACGACGGTGAGCGGCACGTAAAATTACCATATCGTAGGAAGTTGATTGTTTAATAATAACTTTTGCTACGTCATCGCGACGAATTGTTCTTATTACTACTTCTTTACGAGATTTACTTTGAGCTAAATATGAGGAAAGTTCGGATTCAAAGGCAGCGATAGCTTTATCGGAAGTGTTGCGGGGACGGACGTGCAATAATGTTACAGATGCTTGGTTTGTATCGGCAAAAAGTTGAGCAAATTGGATTGCACGCAATATTTCAGGTGTAATATTACCAACAGGGACGAGAATTTTGTGAATGTTTATTGGTTCATCTAGCAAACGCATTACTGCTACCGGACAATGAGCAGCCCAAAAAACATTATCAATAATATTACCAAATAAACGGGCTTGTAAACTACTAGTAGGACTCCAACCCATAACAATTAAATCGGCATTTTGTTCTCTGGCAGCCCGACTAATTCCCCTGGCAACATCATCATCAATCCGAATAATTGGTTTGGCTTGAGCTTGGAATTCTTGACTTATTTGTAAAGCTTGTTGTAATAATTTCTTACTTCTTTTGATAGAAACTTTTAACTGGGGCTCGTCCATATGAACGTGAGCTTTCGGAATCGATAAAGGCACAACTATACCTTGTTCGTGATGGGCTAATAATGCTCCCATTTCAATCAAATATCTTTCGGTATGAGGATTATAAATAGGTACTACTACCTTGAAAAGATTGTTGTAAATAAAGTTATCAGTATCTAGATTAAATTCTCCTTCTTCTGCTTCTACTTCTTGTTTTGAATAATTTTCTTGTAAACTTGCTTTATCGACTGTTAATTTACTTGCGAATCTTGATGTTAACACTGGACCTAAAATAGCTGTAACTAACATTAAAACAATTACAGTATTAAAAACAGCATCTGTAATTATTCCAGCAGTTTTACCTACTAATGCAGCGGCTAAAGTTGCAGCAACTTGAGGTAATGATAACGACCACATTGTTAAAGCTTCATTCCAGTTGTAGCCATAAACTAGTTTTGCTACTAGTGCAGCTAGAAATTTACTAATAATTAAAGCACCAACAATTCCGATTGTTAAAGGTAATTGAGTTGTAATACTCGATACAAAACCAGAAAAATTTATCAGCAACCCCATACCGACAAAGAAAAAAGGAATAAATAAAGTGCTGCCAACAAATTCTACTTTTTCTTCTACCGGGGAATGCCCAACAACATCATTTACCGCTAAACCTGCTAAAAATGCTCCGACAATTTTATCTACATTGATAATCTGCGCTCCTACTGAAGCTAAAAATACTGCTAACAAAACGAATAAAAATTGATTGCTTTCTTCATCTCCAGTACGACGAAAATATTCTTTACCAGCCCAATCGAAACCAAATAAAACTATTGCTGCATAAACTGCTAAAGTAGTTAACTGAATAGTTAAACTAACAGCAGAAAAATCTCCTAAACTAATAGAAACGCAAACCGCAAGCACCAGTAATGCCGCAATATCTGTAAATATTGTTGCCCCAATAGTTACGGTAACGGCTTGATTGCTAGTAACTCCCAAACGATTAACAATCGGAAAACCCAAAAGAGTATGAGATGCAAGTAGAGAACCAATTAAAATTGAAGGATTCCAGCCAAAACCAAATAACCTTCCTACCATAGCCCCAAAAATTAGGGGAATTACAAAAGTTGCAATTCCAAAACCTAAAGAACGGTCTTTATTTTTACGAAAATCCTCTAAATCTATTTCTAAACCAGCAACAAACATCAAGTATATTTTTCCGATGTCCGACAACAATTTCATAGTTTCAGTTTCTGCATCTAAGATACCTAAACCATCGGGACCTAAAACTACTCCTGCTGCTAATAATCCGACTAATCCAGGAAGCCGCAAACGTTCAAAAATTGGTGGCACTACTAGAATTACTAGTAAAAGAATCGTAAACGCTGCTATGGGACTTTTACTTAGCTCTTGTAATATTTGTTCCATAAGAAAACCTTTTATTGGTAATAGGTAAAGCTAAAAGCGACTATAAAATAAAGAATATTTTTAGGAGCGGTATCTTAGTTCTTATGCAATCAGTTTAATCAGCTTTTACAAAAAAGGCAGTCCCCATGAAAAAAAATTTCATTGATATTTTCTTCCCCCTGCTCCCCCTGCTCCCCCTGCCCGTCTCCATTCAACTGCCGCGCCGTAGTGCGGGTAGGAAACACCGCCACCAAAAAGCCGGGAAATAACCCCGGCTTTTTGGTTTGATCAACTGGGTTTTGAATCAGAACTTGTGCGCGTGCAGTACCTCCGCGTCACAGAGATAGGCAATGCCCGAATAATCATCGAAAAACTGCGCTGCAACCTCATCGGAAATCTTCACTGCCATATCCCGATTGGGGGTGAGTACCTCGAACTTTATATTCGAGTAGGTGTCGGAAACGGTGGGTTGTCCCGACGAGCGCACGTTGCGACTGCCTTTACCGCCAGCCTCCACCACCGTATAACCGGTAGCCCCGGCTTCGTCGATAATCTTGGCAATCTTTTTCAGCAACAATTTTTCTGTGACGATGATGAGCTTGCTGGCTTGCTGTGTCATGTTAGTTACCTCTCAACCTGTGTATTTGTTGAACTACATAGAAACTCAGGAAAACGGCAGCACCGGGTGCTATTGCGCTAATCTAGCCGCCGCTATCTGTCTGAGATTAGTTACCCATCAGTGCCTGGGCTAGCCCGATGAAAAGCGGTATTCCCAAGGCAAGGGCAACCGGGGTGCCGACGGCTGTGGACGAGCCTATGTAGGCAGAGGGATTGGCCGACGGGATACCGGCTCGTAAAGTGGGCGGCCCAGAGATGTCTGAACTGGAGGCGGCAATGACAGCCAGGATTACCACGCCGCCAAGGCTGAATCCTGTAATCAGGTGGGCAATCATGCCGAAACCGAAGGCTATGAGACCATGTAACAGCGGTGCCACCGCAGCATATAGGGCATACCACTGACCCACCTTACGCAGTTCTCCAAGCCTTGCCGTGGCCTCCATACCCATTACCAGCATCAGTATTGAAAGCAGACCGCGGAAGAGAGGATTGAAGAAGCTCTCATAGACACTTTCTGGTCGGGTAATAATACCTAGAGCGAGACCGAGCAGCAGTGCCGATAGGGCAGAACCCTGGAGGCTTTCCTTGACGATGGGCCATATCTTCACCGGCTTGCTTGCCTTACTGCCTTTGGGATACCCGCGTGCGATAATAGCCTGCTTGCTGGGATACCCGCCTGCGGTAACGCGCTGCTTGCTGAGATACTCCTGCTTGCTCAGAGCCTCTGAGGCATCCCGCTGCTTGCTGGCATAAATACTGGCCAAGACAATCGCAGTCACCAGGGCTGGAATATCCATGAAGGGATAGAGTGCGGCAGCCCAAGGTTCGTATGAGATGCTTTCCGTTTCCAGTAGCGTCAGGGCAGCGGCGAGGGTAGAGCCACTCACCGCACCGAACAAGCCCGCCGTCGCAATGGCATCCACGGTTTTGACTTTCGGCAACTTGGCCAAGGTGTAGCGCCCGATGAACACGATCAGGATTCCCGTTGCCATGGCGAACACCGCAGGCAACAACATCTGCGCCAGATTGGCATTGCGGATTGCAATACCGCCGCTCAGTCCGACTTTTATCAGCAGCATGAAGACGATGAACTTATAAATTGGATCTGGAACTTGTAATCGGCTATTGACGGCAGCAACCACCATACCACCAATCAGAAAGCCTAGTGTTGGGGACTGCAACTTCCCTAGGAAGAGCGTCAAGAAATCAGACAAAAAATCCATGTTGTAATTCTCCTTAATCAGAACTTAGGGGTGAGAACGGCAGGCAAGCGTGAACTCGAAGGCTTGATTGCGATCGCAGCCAAAACTTCCTTTATGCTTATTGCCACAATTACTGTGAAGGGTACCCATGAAATTTTTTTTCTCCTAAAAAAAACATGGGTTCCTTTAACTTTCGCTCTTATATAAAACGGTTTCAAATCATTAACTTTTGCACCGCTATCCCTGGGTGCATGGGTTCGCAACTCTACTAAGTAGAACACCCATTTCATCAATCAAGACGCTTGTTTTCTGGGTATATTTATTTAACTTGTTTCCAATATTCACGAATTAATTTTGGACTAATTCAGTTCTTGCTTGCCTACGGGAGCGCATCTTTTTTTACTGTTAAATTTTGCTTCTTCAATCCATGACACATCATATTTATACATTTAGAGTGTTAGCACCTCCCGCTTCTGCTGAATTACCCATGCAACCTTTGAGCAAAACTGCCCCCGTCGATAACCCTCCTGTTACAATAAATTTGCTTCGGTAACCTGAATTCAAATCTGCCACTGCAGTCTCCTTTAACTAATTTTATGTTTTTTATACAGGACAAAATTGAACAATAACTAATCAAATTTGCTAATATAAAAACCTTTAACTTACTGCTAAAAACAGCAAGCAACTATCAGCAAATATCAATATAGTCTACTTAGGAAAAAACTTATAACACATATACAAATTTACGATTTTATGAAAGTAAATCTGTTTGCGGGTTTGTTTTTTTACAATCTTAACTGGTCTTAAAACTAGAATACAACGTTTAGCATAAAAAAAACATACCCTAAATCGGTTTTTATTAAATAAATCTAATATTAGATATATAAGTAAAACTTTATGATTACCAAATAATGATAGCTTTACTGAATTGATAATAAGCAAAATACAATCATAATAATTGATTTGAATCTATGATTGACTTTTTGTATATATAAGTCTTTCTCACAGAATACAACTTTTCAAGACAGAGGAACGCGGAGTTTTTTTGAGTTGTGTTTTATATAATTCCAATATAGGGGGAGAGGAGAGAGGAGGAAGAAATTATTAATCAACTAAGCTGCTACGCATTTAACTTATATATTAATTTGACATTGATTAATGGCTACAACTCTTGTCCCTTCTTCCCTCTTCCTTCTTCCTTCTTCCAAGAGTATTGTGCATTTTTAATGCACAACAGCTTATCGTTTATAAACTTAGATGAATTAATTATCTTTTTATACTTAATTAACGTATTCTCAGTGTAATTATAGATAAAATATCGGGATTATATTCATAAATTAAGTTGTAATTAATACTTTGATGTTTCTGCTACTTGTTAACAACTAACTGTTTATATGGGAATTATATTATGTCCGGTTAAACAGTTATCATATCTGTGGAGGCTGAGTAATGAGTAATGAGTAATGAGTAGCAGAAACATCAAAGTATTAATTACAACTTAATTTATGAATATAATCCCGATATTTTATCTATAATTACACTGAGAATACGTTAATTAAGTATA